>PKTC01000112.1 GCA_002869305.1 Marinilabiliales bacterium | reverse complement strand
TTAAAACGGCCGTTTCTTTGCTAAATGGGATAGGCCCAGGATAAGTATATTGTCTGGCATCCACTTCATCTTCACCTTCGTCTTTTAAAGCCATACGATAAAAATATTCTACTTTACGATCACCATGATGGGTTCTTATGAAATCGATAATGATTTCTGGTAAGCGATGTTTTTTTGCTAACTCTACTCCTTTTATAACATGATCAATAATAATTTCGGCACTTTCATCGTGGCTCAACTCATCGTGTGGATTTACCTGAGTGGTTTGATTTTCGATAAAATATATAGGATTAATCATTTTACCTATATCATGATATAAAGCTCCTGTTCTAACTAATAAGGGATTCCCTCCAATCTTATATATTCCTTCTTCTGCAAGGTTAGCGACCTGCATAGAATGTTGAAAAGTTCCTGGAGCCTTTTCAGCCAACAATCGCAACAATTTTTGATTCGTATCTGAAAGCTCCATTAAAGTGAGATCAGATAAAAATCCAAATATCTTTTCGAAAATATAAATCAGAGGATATGCTAATA
The DNA here is from genome assembly GCA_002869305.1 of Marinilabiliales bacterium. Taxonomy (GTDB): domain Bacteria; phylum Bacteroidota; class Bacteroidia; order Bacteroidales; family UBA12077; genus UBA12077. The sequence continues at coordinate 8,284 of PKTC01000112.1, read as the reverse complement.
GTACTAGACTACCATTAAAAGCAAAATAAAGAAAGTTTCTATACTCGATTCCTGAAAAACTGCCTTCTTGCGTTATTGCCAGCCCAAAATATGCAAAACTATAAGTAACGATCACTAAACCACTAGATAAAAACAATTTACTTCTCCTGTAAAGGTTGGTTAAACTAAAAATTGCAACAATTCCTGCAACAAAATTCAGAAACACAAACTCAAATGGATTAGGGGCAATAAAACCAACTAAAAGTAAAGTAATAAAATGTATAAATAAAGCTAAACGGGAATCATAGAATGTTTTAATGATAATTGGAACTAAAGCAAATGGAATAATATATAGGAATTTAATTGTAAACCTTGATATGATAACCATTATTAGCACCAGCATCAAAATGAATGCAGTTTTTAAGCTATGCTTGATAATTTCAATCCTGAAATTCAATAAAAACAAAAAGAGCATCAATATGCATGCAAAAACGAAAATCACTTGTCCGAGAAGAATTATCTCCGAGTAATATCCTTCACCAATTCTAGTTTCGGTTTCATGTTTTAAGGATTCGAGAATTCGATATAACCTAGTGTCTATAATTTCTCCTTGTGAGATTATTTTTTCACCAGCTTGAACCATTCCTTTTGTTAACGAAATATTACCTATCAATTCATTTCTTACTTTTTCGGATGTATTTTGATCATAAAAAACATTGGGAACAATAAATTCATACAAATTAATATTCCTGTAAAACTCTTCAGAACTATTACTAAGCTTTTTTGATTCCAAATAATCATTTACAGAGTTAGTAATGTATTCGTATGCCTTTTTCTGCGTATAGGTTTTACCATAAATGTAATCTTCTGCGATATTTCCTTTTAATAAAATTATTTCGTCAACTTCATTTAATGTTTCTGTTACCTCGTTTATCTCGGTAATTCCATTTTTGTAAATTTCTTCTATTATTGTAATCGCATTTTCCTTAAACTTTCCAGACCCATTTAGAAAGGTTTGTTTTCGATAATTACTATACCCATTATTTGATTGCTCTTGCTTTTTTATAAATTCTTCTTGTTTCCCATCATAATATTTGATGAATTTTTCCTTTTGGGCAATTAAAACAGTACTGTCAAACTTAAAATATGGGTTAAAATAATTTAGGGTGCTATCTCTTTCTTCTGATAATTGTTTATCACTTTTGTATATTGGAAAATCAACTGGAGCAAAAAGATCCTCATGCAACCATGGCCTACCCTTCTGGAACTCATAACGGAATTTACCCTCTCTTGGATAAACATAAACAATTAAAGCAACCGTAAGGATAAATAATACAGCTCTAAAAATGTATTTATAGTTTTTCTTTATATAATCTAGAAACCTTTTCATTTCTTTATTTATTGATCTAAATACAAATGTATAAATTTTCGCTTACATAATGATCTGTACTATAATGAAGAAAAGTGCTTAATTGTTCAATTTTATTTTAGAGTAATTTTTAAATCTTACATAAGTAATTTGTATTTTTAAGCATAAATTAAATGCTTATGAATAAATATGGGATTTGTGTTTCCAGCATAATACCTCTTCGCAGAGAACCTAATGAACGCAGTGAAATGACAAGTCAATTGTTGTTTGGAGAGACTTTTCAGGTATTGGAAGAAACCATTAAATGGACATTCATAAAAAATACTTTCGATGCCTATTCAGGCTGGGTAGATAATAAAGAAATTATTTTTTTATCAGAAGAAAACTATTCTGATATTCTTAAGAGTTCATTTTTAGTGACAAATAAGCTATTTACGAAGATTAAAAACTTAAAGGATGAAGTAATTATTATACCAGCTGGCTCAACACTACCTAATTTCAATCGAGCTACCCATAATTTTAATATCCTGAGTAATCATTATGAATTAATCGAAGAGTATAATTCTGATATCGATCTGGATCATGTTTGTAAACAATTTCTCAATGCTCCCTATCTTTGGGGAGGTAAAAATCCCTTTGGAATTGACTGTTCAGGCTTTACTCAAGTAATTACTAAGATATTTGGAAAGCAGCTCCCGCGTGATGCGAATCAACAAGTTAACTCAGGGGAAAACATTAATTTTATTTCTGATGCTATACCGGGCGATTTAGCTTTTTTTGATGATGAAGAAGGTAATATTATTCACGTTGGTATTATCTTAAATAATAATGAAATAATCCATGCTTCTGGGAAAGTGCGAATTGATAAGATTGATCAACAAGGAATAAACAATGTTGATTTAAAAAAATATACACATAAATTACGCGTTATTAAAAGAGTTTTAAACTAATTAAGGAAATGGGCAAATTTTATATTTTAGTATTTGTTTTATCAGTGGTTTTTATTTTATACATAATAAACAAAAGAACACAACAGAAAAATCAAGAAAAGGATTCTGATCATAACAATAACATCAAGGCATGATTTTTACTTATGCATATCCGCGTCCTGCAGTAACTGTTGATATAATAGTTATTCAAAGAAACAAAACAAACCTAAAAATTTTACTCATACAACGAAAACAAGAGCCTTTTAAAGATCAGTGGGCATTGCCAGGAGGTTTTGTAGATATAGATGAGGAAATTGAGGTTGCTGCTTACAGAGAACTAAAAGAAGAAACCTCCATCAATGAAATAAATCTTAAACAGTTTCAAACATTTGGGAAACTAGGCAGAGATCCCAGAGGTAGAACTATTTCGATAGTCTATTCTGGTGAATTAAAGACATTTAATCAAGCTATTATGGCTGGTGATGATGCAAAAGATCTTAATTGGTTTCCAGTAAGTAAACTTCCTAAACTTGCCTTCGATCACCAAGAAATAATTGAATTGTTTTTATCAAAAAAAAGAGCTCTTGAATAAGAGCTCGCATTTTATATGTTAATTTAGATTAAATAATCATACCGGCGGCAACTGTATTATTGGTTGCTTCATCAATTAAGATTACACTTCCCATCATTCGGTTCTTTCTATAAGAATCAAAATGTAAAGGCTTAGTAGTTTTAATAGCAATTTTAGCAATATCATTTATTCCTATTGTCTTGTCTCCTTCTTTATGCTCCAGTGTGTTTACATCAATTTTATATTTAACGTCACGTATTACACACCTTAAGTCATTGGTTGTGTGTTTTATTGAATATTTTCCACCCAATACCATAGGTTTCTCATGAAACCAACATATCATCATTTCAATATCCTGACTAGATTTTGGCAAGCCATTATCTTTTATAATTAAATCACCACGACTTATATCAATATCATCCTCCAGCGATAAAGCTACAGACTGCGGAGCAAATGCTTCTTCTAGTTCTCCCTGAAAAACATCTATTGATTTAATTTTAGTTGTTAAGCCAGATGGTAATATTTTAACCTTATCTCCTTTACGAAATACACCGCCTTCAATTCTACCTGCATATCCTCTGTAATCATGATATTCATCTTTCATTGGACGAATTACATGTTGAACAGGAAATCTTGTGTCATTATGGTTTATATCACTTGCAATATGTATGTTCTCTAATAAATATAATAAAGTTGGACCGTCATACCAATCCATGTTCTTAGATCTGTCAACCACATTGTCTCCAAGTTTTGCACTTATAGGTACAAATCTGATATCATGAACATCTAACTTAGTTGCAATTTTATCAAAATCATCTTTAATACTTTCAAACCTCTCTTCTTTGAAATCTACCAAATCCATTTTATTAACACAAAGTACCAGGTGCTTTATCTGAAGTAAAGAGGCTATAAAGGCATGACGCAAGGTTTGCTCAATTACACCGTTTCGGGCATCAATTAATATTAGTGCAACGTTCGCGGTTGATGCACCCGTTACCATGTTTCTGGTATATTGCACGTGACCAGGAGTATCGGCAATAATAAATTTCCTTTTTGGTGTTGCAAAATAACGATAAGCAACATCAATGGTAATACCTTGTTCTCTTTCTGCACGCAAACCATCTGTTAATAAGGCAAGATTTACCTCTCCATCTCCTGTTTTCTGACTAGCCTTTTCGATGGATTCCATTTGATCTTCGAAAATAGCTTTACTATCATATAATAATCTTCCAATAAGTGTACTTTTACCATCATCAACACTACCAGCAGTAGTAAATCGTAAAAGTTCCATATCTAAATATCCCTTGCTAATATCTTCTGACATAATATTTTGTTTCTAATAAGATTCTGTTTAAAAATACCCTTCTTTCTTTCTGTCCTCCATTGCAGCTTCTGACCTTTTATCGTCATGTCTTCCGCCACGTTCTGTGGTTCTTGTAGCTGCAACTTCCTCAATAATTTCTTCCAAAGTACTAGCCTGAGATACAACCGCACCGGTACAGGTCATATCACCAATCGTTCTAAAACGAACTATTCTTTTTTGAGGTATCTCATCTTCTTTTAAAGTTACATATTCACCAGCAGCTAAAATGGTACCATCTCTTTCAATCACTTCTCTTTCATGCGAAAAGTATAAACTAGGAATTGGAATATTTTCTAACAGAATATATTGCCAAACATCCATCTCTGTCCAGTTACTAATAGGGAAAACACGAAAGTGCTCACCCATATGTTTTTTACCATTAAATATATTCCAAAGTTCAGGTCGCTGATTTTTAGGATCCCATTGACCAAATTCATCACGATGAGAGAAAAATCTTTCTTTTGCTCTTGCCTTTTCTTCGTCTCTTCTACCACCTCCCATTGCACAATCGAATTTTAGCTCTTCAATTCCATCTAATAAAGTGGTGGTTTGAAGTAAATTCCTGCTGGCATTAACACCAGTTTCATCAACCACTTTCCCTTGATCNAATCTTGAACATAGCGAACAATTAGCTTTGTTTCAGTATCTTTCATTAATTTATCTCTATAATCTAATGTTTCCTGAAAGTTATGTCCTGTATCAATATGCATTAATGGGAATGGGATCCTTGCGGGCCAAAAAGCTTTCCTGGCTAAATGAAACATTACAATTGAATCCTTTCCACCAGAAAATAGCATACAGGGATTTTCAAACTGAGCAACAACTTCTCTGATTACAAAAATTGATTCTGCCTCTAATTCTCTTAAATGATTTATTCTATATTTATTATCCATTCTCAATCTAATTTATTATAGGAGACTGCAAAATTAAACATTTTTATATTCTATCCTAGGTAAAAGCTTATCTAATATCTGCTGAACCGATGCTTCGATATCTGTCTCAACTGTCTTAATTTCAACATCTGGGTTTAGAGGCTCTTCGTAAGGTGAATCAATACCTGTAAAGTTTTTTAGCAGACCAGCGCGAGCTTTAGCATAAAGTCCCTTTATATCCCTTTTTTCACAAACTTCTAAAGGAGTATTCACATATATTTCAAAATAATCTTGGTCACCAATTATTTGTTTTGCCTGATTTCTTATATATTCTGTTGGGGATATAAAACAATTGATTAAAATAACACCGCCTTTCATAAAAAGCTTTGAAACTTCCGCAATTCTTCTAATATTTTCTGTTCTATCTGCCTCAGAGAAACCTAAATTATTATTGATTCCTGTTCTCACATTGTCTCCATCCAATAACTTAGTTAAATAACCTCTTTTGTGCAATTCTAATTCCAATTCTCTTGCTATGGTTGTTTTACCTGATCCAGAAAGTCCGGTAATCCAAATTACCATAGAGTGTTGATTTAAGAGTTTTTCTTTATCCTCTCTTTTAAGAATCTTATCAAAACTTGGATGGATATTGTTTTCCATAAATACAATCATTTTAATAGAATAACTGCAAAAATAAAAAAAAGGAAGTATTTATTAATTCTTCCTTTAAATATTATTAACTAATTATAATTAATCTTTTTTCAAGACCTTATCAGTGCTTGTACTTCCATCATTCATTTCAATACGAATAATATATAATCCGTTTTTAAAATTACCAAAATCAATTTTCACCTCATTACTTTTATTATAAAGTACTGATTTTAAATTTCCAACCACATCAAATATCTTAATTGTTCTGCTGTCAGCTTGTAATGATATATTCAAATAATCAACTACCGGATTAGGATAGATGCGAAATTTAGTTTCTTTATCTGTTAATGGATTAAATGATGTTGTTTTATTAATAGTAAAACTAAAATGTTTTGCTATGGATTCTCCTTTGTGATCAGATGATTTTACATAGATAATACATGTAGCATCCTTATAATCTATAAACTCATAATTTGTAAACAATGAGTCATTCTTAATACTGAATTTATCATTATCCTTTGAGATTTCCGGGTTAGTTGAAGTCTCAAAAACATAAGTAAAAGTATCAACATCATCCGGATCAATTGTTGTAAACTTACCAACATACGATCCAATATCCAAGGTGTCATCTATAACAAGATTGCTTATTGAAATACCTGTTGGCGGTGAGTTTTCCTTTATAATGTTTAACGTAAATTGCTCTTTATACTCATTCCCTTGTAAATCTATTGCAGTAATTTCAATATAGATTTTACTATATAATTCGGAATCAATAATTTCGCTAATCCTTAATGTATCTCCATCAATATAGAATGGACAATATCCTTCTCCTAAAACTGCTTTTGTACCAATTACAGTTAAATCATGAACATCATCCTCATCAGGATCTGATACATGAATTATTGCAAACATACTATCTACAGGAGTATTCGATTTTACATCCGTTGATGACAGTTCGATATCATATGGTGAATGATCCATGGGTTGAATATTCAATACAGCCTTTGCATTTTTTGAATAATCCGATCCGTTCGGAGTTAGGCTAGCAATTTGAAAATATCCGTTATAAGATCCACTCCAACCCCAATTCACATGAAATGCATTGGATGAATTGTAACCATCCAAGTTAAAGGCATGTCCTACATCTACACAATTATTTCCACCATAAGAAATAGGTCTTCCCTGGTCGAGCTCAGACTTTAAGAGCTCTACCCAAGCATCGTCCTCAGTAGAACTAGCCCAATAAACTTCAGACGAGTAATCGAAGTAATTTCTTAATGCTGCAGCAATATCACGGGTATATGCTCCTGAACCATCTGGGGCAAATCCCATTTAAACAGATACTGCACAATGATATAATAAGAGTGCATTATAATCGTCAGAAGTTGTTTCAGACATTAAATCCCAATTATATTCAGTCTCACCATAATTTGCACTTAAGTATCCATATTCGCCAGCTGAATAGCCTGATTCGCCCACTCCAACATCAGGATGCTTATATACGGACATGGATTGTGCCATACTAACGGCAACACATCCGGCATAAACCCTTCCTCCTGGTCCATCCGCATCTTCCGGACAAAAACGGTTCCATCCAGAACCCTGATTCCATTTAACTGTTATAAATGGAGCTACAGAAGCTTTTTCCGAGCTGAAATCGCTTTTTAAATATTGTTCCCAATCCTTTTCATAAGATCTCTTATAATCACTTTTACCACTCTTTAAAGATAAAATCTCTGTTTTATAACTTTCTATTAAACTTAGCAGTTGCGGTGGAATATTCTCTCCATCAAATGAGCCCTCATCTGTATAACCAAGAATAGGTGTAACACGTAAATCATTAGCAATAAAAATAAAATTCTTTTTATTATTTGCTAAATAAATTAAATCTGTATCGTTTTTAGAAAAACGTTGTACTTCTATTTCCGATATAAGACTTTTTGAATTATCTGTTATTGAAAAGAAATTATTAGCAACCTTTTTTACTTCATCAATATTTATGTCTTGTGCATTAACACCACTATATTCACTTACAATTATACATATAGATATCACCCACCTTTTCATATTCAGTTATTTTTGTTATTTGGTAAATTAGAGTGCTCAAAAATAATAAATTTTATTCAAGATTTAAAGACTATTTAACTACTAAATAACAGCTTATAAAAAAAGCCGCTAATTTTTAGCGGCTTTTTTATTATTAGTTTAAATTTATTAGAAAGTTCTGTTCATTTGAGTTTTTTGCTCGACAAGATTTCCTTTTGCGGTAGTTACTACATATGATTGATAAATATCGTCATAAATAGCTCCATATTCCACTGTATAGAATGCCAATGAAATATCAAAACTGAAATCTGTATAATCCCAATAACCTACAGCAGGAGTATAAAGATCCGGTGCCCATCCTCTTACATAAATATCTTCATCATATCCAGTATAAATATCTCCTAAATCAATACCATCTAATAATTGTTCTGGACATGTAATGGTTCCATCTTCATTGAATTGAAATTTAGCTTCAATACCCCAAGCCCAGAAATTTTCTATAAT
>PKTC01000114.1 GCA_002869305.1 Marinilabiliales bacterium | reverse complement strand
TTTATAAGGATACTATATTGTGATTTTTGTGAATTCATAGTCATATTGGTTTAATGACTACAAAGATTAAATTTTTATTTAATCCACCAACTTTTAAAGTGATCCATCTTATGAAGAAAAACTGATGCATTAATAAAAAATAAAAGAGGCAGAGAGGTTATCTAAAATCAGGCTCATCACATTTAAATCTCGGCTTAATTTTAGAGGCATATATATAATCCTAACTCTAGCTTAACCTGCTCCACCTTATATATTGCTCTTAATTTAAAGATTACCTAATATAAACTTACCCTATGTCAAATAAACATTTTCATATTTTACCTGTTTTACAAAAAAACAAAAACTATGGCATTTACTTTACAAATAGGCTATAAAGCCCCAAACTTTAATTTACCAGCAACTGATGGAAACAAATACAAACTGTCTGATTTTAGTGAAAAAGTACTGGTTGTTTTTTTTACATGTAACCACTGCCCTTATGTATTAGGATCAGATGAAATTACACGAAAAACCGTTGAAAAGTATGCTCCTAAAGGTGTGCGATTTGTTGCCATAAATTCAAATAGCATGAATACTTATGAAGAAGATAGTTTTCCAAACATGGTGAAAAGAATGGACGAACATAAGTTCCCATGGTTATATTTATTTGATGAATCGCAAAAAATAGCATTAGAATATGGCGCATTAAAGACTCCGCACTTTTTTGTATTTAATGATACACGAAATTTAATTTATACAGGTCGCGCTATTGATAGTCCAAAAGATCCTTCAAGAATGACAATAAATAATTTAGAAAATATTCTTGATGAACATCTATCCGGAAATAGAATATCAACCCCTGTAACCAATCCAATTGGTTGTAATATAAAGTGGGATGGGAAAGATGCACACTGGATGCCTCCCGAAGCATGTGATTTGATATAAAAAGAAAAAAGCTACATTAATTTAAATGTAGCTTTTCTTGTTTTTGGTTCTCTTCAATATAGTGATCTATCCTCGAGAGATCACTAATTACTTCAATTTTATCAATCTTTTCTGATAAAACTGAATAAATTACCTCTACAAAAAAATCATGCACTGAATATAGATTCATCAATTGATTTCCTTTTTGTACCTGAGTTAAATGTTTTCCATCATTTATTAATGCCATCCCCTGTTCGGCAAGAGACATCTGTATAAATTCCTCTCTTGTCATATCAAAACTAATTAGTTACCAATTTCAGTAAAACAAATATGAACCAGGAATGTTTTAATTGAACAATTTTTTGTTAACTATTCTGAACAAATCTTTACACAGGAATCCCTTCTAACGAAGCAATAATTTCATATGCCTCCACTGCAGATTCGCCACAAAAGATCTTCTCCGGTTGAAACCCACTACAAACTTTTGGACGGTTAGGGGAATTAAAAATCTTACAACTAAAATCATCAGCCAAATGAATGCATGCAGTTCCAGCAGGTTTGCCATCAGGCATACCTGGAATAAACGAAGATATTGAAGGATAAATGCAACAAGCAGCACAACCTGAACGGCATTCCATAATTCAAAAATTTTTTGCAATATTATAACTTTTTAACCATAGTGTTGTTAGCTTACAATTGATTAATAAAATCTGTAAGTCAAATTTGTATAAAAGCCAGTCTATATGAAATTCAGTAATCAATTAGTTCATGGTAACTTAGTGAAACGTTATAAAAGATTTTTAGCAGATGTAAAATTAGATTCTGGAGAAATTATTACTGCTCATTGCACCAATTCGGGTTCCATGAAAACCTGTCTCGAAGAAAATGCTGAGGTCTATTTATCGCCCGTAAATGATCCCAAACGAAAAACCAAATTCACATGGGAAATGATAAGAATTAATGACAAGTGGGTTGGAATAAATACAGGCAATCCAAATAAAATTTCTTTTGAGGCAATTAAAAATGGAGATATTGAAAAGCTAAAAGGATATACTGAAGTTAAGCGAGAAGTAAACTTTGGTAATAGTCGTTTTGATATAATGGCTAAAAATGAAAAAGAAACTTGCTATATTGAAGTTAAAAATGTTACCTACAAAAAAGGAAATTATGCTTTATTTCCTGATGCCATTACAAGTCGTGGTAAAAAACACCTGGAAACTCTTATAAAAGTTAAAGAAGATGGTATGCGAGCTGTAATGCTATATATAATTCAACGAACAGATGTTTCGATTTTTGCTCCAGCAAAAGAAATCGATCCTGAATATGCTAACGCACTTAAGTCAGCATATAGCAAGGGAGTTGAAATAATTCCAATTCTGGCTAAAGTAACTCCAACAGAAATTAAATTGACACACGAATTACCTTTTGAATTGTAATTTAGCTCTGAGCATTCCATTCAATAAACTCATACCTCTGATTTCTTAATTTGGGTTCAAAACCAGCTTCACGAATTGCCTTTTGTATACCTTCAGCATCAAACTTATAGCTTGCACCTGCTGACGAAACCACATTCTCTTCAATCATAATCGATCCAAAATCATTTGCACCAGCATGCAGGCAAATCTGAGCAATGTCTTTTCCAACAGTCAACCAGGATGCCTGAATATTTTGAACATTTGGAAGCATTATTCTACTAATTGCTATAGTGCGAATATATTCTTCGGCTCGAACCTGGTTATGAACTCCTAACTCTTTTTGCAGTTTTGTATTTTCATCTTGAAATGGCCATGGTATAAAGGCTAAGAATCCGGGTGATGATTTTGGTTTTTCTGATTGTACCTGCCTTATAGCAACCAAATGTTCTATTCTTTCACGTTTGGTTTCAACATGTCCAAACATCATAGTTGCTGAAGTCACCATATCTAACTTATGCGCTTCTCGCATAACATCCAACCATTGTTGTGTGCTTGCTTTAGCTGGAGAGATACTTTTTCTTACCCTGTCGCATAGTATTTCGGCACCGGCTCCCGGCAAGCTATCTAATCCGGATTTAATTAATGCTTGCAGTATTTCTTTATATGATTTTTTCTCAAGTCTTGCTAGATGAGCAATTTCTGGAGGGCCTAAGGCATGCAATTTTAACTTAGGATATATTGATTTTAGCTCACTAAACAAATTAGTATAAAAATCGAGCTTCAATTTTGGGTGTAAACCACCTTGAAGCAGCAACTGCTCTCCTCCTAATTTAAATAACTCCTTTATTTTGGATTTATATTCTTCGATTGTTGTAACATAAACTCCTTCATCATTTGGTCTTTTGTAAAAATTACAAAACTTACATTGAGAAACACATGCATTTGTAATATTTACATTACGATCTATCTGCCAGGTTACTACCTTCTCAGGTTTGTGTATTATCTTAAGCTGATTCCCAATATCTATTAGCTCTTCTAGAGGAGCCTTTTCATACAACAAAAGTCCTTCTTCTATTGTTAGGAATTCAAGTTTCAGTGCTTTTTTATATATTTTATTTATAAACATAATTGCAAAACTAATTAAATTAATGTAGCCAATTTAATTCCATGTCGATTAAGTGACCGTTCAAAATTAGTAACTTTACAATTCAAACCTTAATAAGTTTAATTATGAAAATTAATATATCTAAAGTTTCAAATGTAAATGATAAATATTCTATCATATATATTTCTGAAAATCCCGCCAAACTGAAAAAAGAGAATTTTAAGCCAAATGAATTAGAGTATATTAATAATCAATTTGAGAATAAGAAAAAAGGGGCAATCATTAACTCTTACCCAGTATGGAAATATATTCTTTGGATTGATACTGAAAAAGAACAACATATAGCTAAGGAGCATCTGCGAAGGTCTGCTGGCGACTTATATTCAAACTTAAAAGAAAATAAACATCCGGCAATAATTCTTAAGGATCTATCAAGTAATGCGGAGTATGCATTAGCATTTGCAGAAGGATTAGCACTTAGTCATTATCAGTTTATAAAATACTTTAGTGAGCCGGAAGATAAGAAAAATTATCTACAAGAAATATTCATTCTGAATACAGAAATTGAAGACGAACAAATTTTGGAACTAAACATATTAGTCGACTCTGTTTACAAAACCAAAAACTTAGTGAATGAACCTGTTTCGTTTCTTAATGCGGAGCAACTTTCTTTGGAAATTCAGAATATGGGGTTAAATGGAGGGTTCGAAGTAGAGGTGTTTAATAAAGCTAAGATAAAATCGCTTAAAATGGGAGGATTGCTTGCAGTTAATAAAGGTAGTGTAGACCCTCCTACTTTTAATATTTTGACATGGAAACCTCAAGATGCTGTAAATAAAAAGCCTTATATTTTAGTCGGTAAAGGTGTGGTTTACGATACCGGAGGGATGAATATTAAAACCGGAAACTATTTGGACACCATGAAATCTGATATGGCAGGAGCTGCAGCGGTTGCAGGAACACTTTATGCCATTGCTCAAGCGCAAATTCCTGTTTATGTCATTGGTTTAATTCCAGCTACCGACAATAGATTAAATGCTAATGCCTACGTACCAGATGATATAATTACTATGTACAGCGGATCAACAGTTGAGATCAAAAACACTGATGCTGAGGGACGATTAATATTGGCTGACGCATTAAGCTTTGCAAAGAAATATGATCAGAAATTAGTTATCGATTTAGCAACTTTAACGGGCTCCGCACATTTGGCTATTGGTGATTTAGGAATAGTTGCCATGAGCAATGTTAAGGATGATCTGTTTGAACAATTAAAAGTTTCTGGTAACAATATGTATGAAAGAATTGTTGAGTTCCCCCTATGGGACGAGTATGGCGAAATGTTAAAATCAGACGTTGCCGACATTAAGAATCTTGGAGCTCGCGAGGCGGGAGCTATTACAGCAGGAAAGTTTCTTGAACATTTTACAGATTACTCGTGGATTCATCTAGATATTGCTGGATGTGCTTTTCTAACCAAAAAAGATAATTACAGAGGTATTGGAGCAACAGCAGTCGGAGTTCGTTTGCTTTTCGATTTTTTCAATAATCAATTGTAAACATAATAAACATTATTATTGAAATATTATCCTTAATTTTGTGTTTAATATATTCATTTGTTTGACCGAATAATACATTATATATGATTCAGAATAAGATCGTTGTTGGAATTTCTCATGGTGATATAAACGGAGTTAGCTATGAAGTAATTATTAAAGCTTTAATGGATAACAGAATGTTCGACTTTTGTATTCCAGTAGTTTATGGTTCTGCAAAAGTAGCTGCTTATCACAGAAAGGCTCTCAATATAGCAAACTTTAGTTTTAACAATGTTAAGTCGGCAGAAGAAGCCAATGTTAAAAGAGCAAATATTATAAACTGTCTAGATGATAATGTTAGGGTTGAATTAGGTAAATCAACAGATATAG
>PKTC01000389.1 GCA_002869305.1 Marinilabiliales bacterium | reverse complement strand
TAAACATTAATTTCTTTACACTTCCTAAATAGGATGAACCAACAATAACTCCTAATCTGCGGTCAAAATCCATGATAACGGCAATATCAGAAGTGTCTCCATTTGGAAGAATTCTTAGATGACTTTTATATTTTATGCTATTTAACTTATCAAAAGGAACAGATAATAATTGAAATCCTCTCTCAAAAAATACGCTCTTCTTAATATCTTTTGGTACTGGTCTGAACATATTATCAGTAAACAAAGAAGTAAGTGCTTGACTTGTAATAGTCCTAACAGGTAAAGCATATTTCGAATCTGCGCCAATAACTCTATCTGTGATATAAATTTTTTCTTTTTTTACCAAAAAGTCTAAAGCATCTGAAAAAACCATATCAAAGATATCTTCTTTAATCGGGATATTATTTGGTGATGACCAATCTATATTTTTTTCACTTGTATTTCGCTTTACAACATATGTATCTTTTGGTCGGCGACCTGTTGATTCAGGACCAGTCCATGTTGCTAAAGCTCCATTCTTAGAAGCCATTGCTTCTCTATTATCTATAACTTCTTGAATGAGTTTCTTACGCTCTAGATTTAATAGAACATTGTTGTGGCCTTCGACAATATCGATTATTGATTGATTAAAAGATGATTCCAATATAGTTGTGTCCATAGTTTAAAGTGATGTATTTAAAATAAAGGGCAAATTTAACAAATAAATAATATTTTAACTATACGCATTATTTAATATTTACCCTTAAGAAAAAGATTTGTTCTGAATTCAATTTTCTATCTAATGTTGAAAAGATATTTCTTGTTCTGTGTCAATTTTATAAATTGAAAGTTCTTTGGATAATAAAAAAGCCGTTACTCCTATTAATTATTGGGAGTAACGGCTATATTTGAATTATATATGCTTATTATCTAATTGCAGCTTGTGCAGCAGCTAATCTTGCAATTGGAACTCTAAATGGAGAACAAGAAACATAATCCATTCCTGTTCTATGGCAAAATTCAACTGATGATGGTTCACCACCATGTTCACCGCAAATACCAACTTTAAGATTTGGGTTAACGGATCTTCCTTTTTGTGTACCCATTTCAACTAACTGACCAACACCAGTTTGATCTAACTGTTGGAAAGGATCGTTTTTCAATAAACCTTTCTTAATATAAATTGGTAAGAACTTACCAGCGTCATCACGTGAATAACCGAATGTCATTTGAGTTAAATCGTTTGTTCCGAATGAAAAGAATTCAGCGTATTCAGCAACCTCATTGGCAGTTAATGCAGCACGAGGAATTTCAATCATGGTACCTACCAAATAGTCAACTTTTGTTCCTTTTTCAGCAAAAACTTTTTCAGCAACTGAGCGAATAATCTCTTCCTGCATCTTGAATTCCTGAACAGTACCAATTAGAGGAACCATAATTTCTGGTTTTGGGTTTAATCCTTTAGATTTTAAATCACATGCAGCTTCGATAATAGCTCGTGCTTGCATTTCAGTAATTTCAGGATATGTATTTCCTAAACGACAACCACGGTGTCCTAACATTGGATTAAATTCGTGCAATGATTCCACCTTTTCTTTCACAATCTTAACATCAACACCTAATTTTTCAGCCATCTCCTTTTGAGATGCATCATCGTTTGGTGTAAACTCATGTAATGGTGGATCCAACAAACGAATAGTAACTCCATATCCATCCATTGCTTCTAATATACCTGAGAAATCTTCACGTTGAATAGGTAATAATTTGTCAAGAGCAGCTCTTCGGCCTGCTTCATCTTCAGCAAGAATCATTTCACGAATAGCCCATATACGATCACCTTCGAAGAACATATGTTCTGTACGACAAAGACCAATTCCTTTTGCTCCGAATTCACGAGCAGTTTTTGCATCTGCAGGAGTATCAGCATTTGTTCTTACATACATTTTTGTATTCTTTTCAGCAAGATCCATCATTTTACCAAAATCACCGTCCAAAGATGGAGTAATAGTTGCAACTTTACCTTCGTAAACTTCACCAGTTGATCCGTTCAATGAGATAAAATCACCTTTTTTATATTCTATTCCATTTATTTTCATTGAAGTATGAGAAACTGATATTCCAGCAGCAGAAGAAACACAACATTTACCCATTCCACGAGCAACAACGGCAGCGTGAGATGTCATTCCGCCACGTTCAGTAAGGATACCTTCAGCAGCATACATTCCTTTTAAATCTTCAGGAGAAGTTTCACGACGAACTAAAATTACTTTTTCACCTTTTTCTGCTTCAACTTCAGCATCATGAGCTGTAAATACAATTTTACCTGTTGCAGCACCCGGAGATGCTGGAAGGCCTTTTGAAAGTACTTTAGCAGAAGCTATTGCAGAAGCTTCAAATACAGGGTGTAATAACTCATCTAGTTTGTTTGGTTCCTGACGTAAAACAGCTGTTTTCTCATCAATTAAACCTTCTTCAAGCATATCAACAGCCATTTTTACCATTGCTGCACCCGTGCGTTTTCCATTACGCGTTTGCAACATCCAAAGCTTACCATCTTGAATAGTAAACTCCATATCCTGCATATCTTTATAATGTTTTTCTAACTTTTGCTGAGTCTCAAACAATTCATTGTATATTGCTGGCATTGCTTCTTCAAGGGATGGGAATTTAGCCTTACGTTCTTCTTCCGAAGTACCATTGCGTTCAGCCCATCTTTTTGATCCTTCAAGTGTAATTTCTTGTGGAGTTCTGATACCAGCAACAACATCTTCTCCTTGCGCATTGATTAAGTACTCGCCATTAAAAATATTTTCTCCAGTGGCTGCATCACGTGAGAAACATACACCGGTTGCTGAAGTTTCACCCATGTTACCATATACCATAGCCTGAACGTTTACAGCAGTTCCCCACTCATCAGGAATTTGTTCCATTCTTCTGTAAAGTATGGCTCTTTCTGTATTCCAAGAATCAAATACTGCACATATTGCTCCCCATAACTGATCCCATGGATTTGTAGGAAACTCTCTACCAGCTTTTTCTTTAACCACAGCTTTATATTTTTCAACTACAACTTTTAAGTCTCCAGCAGTTAATTCAGCATCAGATTTATAATTCTTAGCATCTCTGATACCATCAAGTACTTGTTCAAACGGATCATGTTCACCTTCTTCAGCTTCAACACCCATTACAACATCACCATACATGTGAATAAAACGACGATATGAATCATATGCAAATTTTTCACTTCCTGATTTTTGTGCAACCAATTTAACAGTTTCATCATTCATACCAAGGTTTAAAACAGTATTCATCATACCTGGCATAGAAGCTCGTGCACCTGAACGAACAGATACAAGTAAAGGAAAATCTTGACCAGTTGACCCAAATTTTGCATTCATGGCTTTTTCAGTTGCAGCAATACCTGCCTCAACTTCGTCTTTCATAAGTTCTACGACAGCATCTTTACCTATCTGGTTATATTCTGTACAAACTTCAGTAGTAATCGTAAATCCAGCTGGAACAGGAACTCCAATTAAATTCATTTCAGCAAGGTTGGCACCTTTACCTCCAAGTAAATTTTTCATCGAAGCATTTCCTTCCGCTTTTCTATCTCCAAAAGTGTAAACTCTTTTAACGTTTGACATTTTAATATACTTTAAAATTTATAAATTATTGAATATGATATATTTAACAAAAATTCTTAGCAGGATACAAATATATTCAAAAATTACCAAATCGAATGATTTTAATAGATAATTTTAGTGTTATAAAAGCATATAATTCTATTAATATAATTTTATGCTTATTGTCAAATCATTAGTCCAAAAATTTGCAAAACAAGTATTCATGGGATATAAATACAAATGTCTTGATTCAAAGGTCAATTTTGCAAACGTTTGTGAAAAAGAAAAGTTCAAATTTGAAGGTTTAAAGTTGAGGTAATAGGTTTATACTTTATAATTTTTATTTATATTAAACGTTTTAATCTGACACTTAAATTCAAGTAAAATGAACGCTGCAACATATATTTCTTTCGGAATTTACATAATTGGAATGCTAGCCATTGGATTTTATTTTTATTACAAAACAAAAAATATTTCTGATTATGTGTTGGGTGGAAGAGGTTTAAATCCCATAGTAGCAGCATTGTCTGCTGGGGCTTCCGATATGAGCGGATGGCTTTTACTGGGACTTCCTGGCTTAATGTATACCACTGGTATAAGTGGCAGCTGGATTGCAATTGGCCTGACCATTGGAGCATTTTTGAATTGGCATTACATAGCACGTCCATTAAGAATATATACTGAAAAACTTGATGATTCAATAACGATACCTGGTTTTCTGGCAAATCGATTTAAAAATGGAAATTTAAGAATTATTTCAGCACTCGTGATACTTGTTTTTTACACTCTTTATGCGTCTTCAGGATTAGTTGGTGGGGCAAAATTATTTGAAGCAACATTTAATCTGGAATATCAAACTGCATTAATTATTGGTACCATAGTTATTGTTTCTTATACTTTTTTAGGTGGGTATAATGCAGTATCCTTGACGCATTTTTTTCAGGGCACGCTCATGATGTTAGCTTTATTAGTAGTTCCCATTGTTGTGATAACTGATTTGGGAGGTTTCTCAAATACTTTGTACGCCATTCGTACAATTGAAGCGGATTATTTGGATATTTGGAGAGGAACCACTTTAATAGGGATTTTATCCTTATTAGCGTGGGGCTTAGGATATTTTGGACAACCACATATTTTGGTTCGATTTATGTCGATTAACAAACCTGAAAATGTAAAATCGGCAAAATATGTTGGGATGAGTTGGATGATTATTTCTATTATTGGTTCATTAATGGTTGGATTTTTTGGGATTGCTTATATCGCAGAACATGGTGTTAACCTGCAGGATAGTGAAAAGATATTTATAACATTATCAGAACTTCTTTTAAATCCATGGATTGCAGGATTCGTGTTAGCGGCTATCTTAGCTGCTATAATGAGTACAATTGATTCTCAATTATTAGTTTCCTCTTCTTGTTTAACTCGCGATATTTATGAAAAAGTCATAAAACAGAATGCAAGCGATAAGGAATTGGTGTGGATTGGTAGGGCAACAGTTATTGTTATTGCTATAATAGCATACTTTATTTCAAGAGACCAGAATTCATCTGTATTGTCTTTAGTAGCTTATGCTTGGGCCGGATTTGGGGCCGCTTTTGGACCTTTGATAATTCTCTCTTTATACAATAGAAATGTATCAGCAGCAGGAGCGATCTCCGGAATGATTATAGGGGCACTTACTGTATTGATATGGAAACAATTAAATGGAGGAATATTTGAATTATATGAATTGCTTCCAGGTTTTGTTTTCGCATTGATTGCAATATTAACTTTTAGAAGATTATTTCC
>PKTC01000118.1 GCA_002869305.1 Marinilabiliales bacterium | reverse complement strand
ATCCGGTATACTTCTATCTGCGTCAATGGCACGTTCTGCATATTGTACAGCTTTTTCAATATTAGTTCTAAAATCGTCGTAACGGTTTAGTGCGATATGAGCATACACTGAACTTAATCCTGCATAAGCCAGTGCATAACCGGGAACAATTTCCAGTGCTTTGTTAAAATTTTCTATTGCCTTTTTTGTTTCGTCTTTATTCCATTGATAAAGCAAATATTTCCCTTTCAAATAATATGAATAAGCGATAGGGTTAATGTAGAAATCATCTGTATTCGTTCTAATCTTTTCTTCCGGATTAAAATGGTTAATGACTTCCCGGGATATTATTTTTTCAGAATTATACAAATTATCAAACTCGGAACTAAAACTGTCCGATAAAATATTATAACCGGTTGCAGAATCTATTAGCTGGTAAGAAATCCTGTATTCTTCATTTCTTTTTCGTATGCTGCCATCTAATACATAAGCAACATTCAATTTACGCCCAATTTCCAATATTGAAATATCGCTATTTTTAAACATGAATGATGAAGAACGAGCAGTGACAAAAATATCTTCAGCTTTGGTAAGGCTATCAATAATTTCTTCGGCAATACCTTCGCAAATATAGTCCAGTTCTTTTTCCGATGATGTATTGTGAAAAGCCAGCACCGCAATGGAGTTTTTATTCCGGGATTTATCGGAAAGCTCCATTTGTGTTGGAATGTATAATCCTTTATGAGCAAGACAATAAACGTTTATTGGAACTTCTGTTGCTTTTGATAATGTAGTTCCTATTTTTTGTACTGTTATGGTATCTTCTTGCTCCAATAAATTTGCAGCATCTTCCGTTAGCAACACTGCTCCCTCACTACAAATCTGAAGTATGGCTGATGCTATTAAAGATGTTTTAGCACTTATTCCATCTTTATTTGGATCAATTAAACCATGATTTATAGCGGTCCTGTACGGTATTCTTGGTTCAAGTGAAAATTTATTATATAATTCAATGGAATATTTAGCCGCATGCAATGGGTTTTTAAAGAGGACTTTTGCCGCACTACTTGTAAGTTCAAGTACGGTTCCGTTATACTTGTCCGATAGGCTCTGAACAGATGATGTATGCCGCGATGCTATTTCTTTGACATGATTAGTAGAAGAATTTATGAATTGATCAAATTCATAAATTTCTCCACAAAGTACAGTGAACATTCCGTTCATATATAGGACGTATATTTTATCTAATGCTTGATTGCAATTTACAATTTTTTAAATTTTTTTCCCAAACAGGTTGCTGAAGCAATTTTGCTGAATGTAAGATAGAGCTAAAATTCCTGAGCTAACATCTTTAATTTTTCTCCGGTTAAACGATAAACTGTATATTCATCCATTGCTTCGGCACCACAGCTCTTATAGAAATCAATAGACTTGACATTCCAATCTAAACACCACCACTCAAATCTGCCACAATTTCGCTCAATTGTTAGTTTACTGAGGTATGACAACATGGTTTTACCAAAACCATACCCTCTGTAATCAGGATTAACATATAGGTCTTCTAAGTAAATTCCAGGTTTGCCTAAAAAAGTGGAAAAGTTATTAAAAAACAATGCAAAAGCAACGGGTTGATCGTTAAACTCTCCAATTATTACTTCTGCTGATTTGCGCCTAAAAAGAGAATCCAGTAGAATGGATTCGTCTGCTTTTACCTCATGCAGCAGTTTTTCATAATCGGCCAGTTCTTTTATAAATTGAAGTATTAGAGGTACATCCATTTCTGTTGCAAACCTTAGTGTAAAATCTGGAATTTTTGTTTTGATAAGCATAAATAGTATTTATATAAAGATTTTTACTTTTGAATCATATTTCTGGCCTTAACAAATGATTTTACCGATGTGGTTATATCATCAGCTGTGGTTGCCCATGAGCAAACGCTTATGCGAATAACTTTTTGATCAAACCATGTTGATCCGCCGCACCAGCAATCCCTTAGCTCCTGGATATTTTTCAGTGTATTTTCTGTTTCTTCATCATTCTCACAGGCAACTAATACTTGATTAAATGCCACTTCATTTAGGACTTTAAAACCATTTTTAGTAAGTTCTTCTGCAAACTGATAAGCTCTATCGTGCAATCCATTTACCAATTCATTAATACCTTGTTTTCCTAAATATTTAAGTGTTGCCCACAATTCTATTGCCCTGGCTCTTCTTGAGATCTCGGCAGTATATAACATGCCATCACGATTTTCGCCATAAACAATGTAAGCACCCGTTGCCTGAAGTGCAGATACTAATGCATCTCTATCTTTGCATAATACAATTCCACAATCGTACGGGGTGTTTAATGTTTTATGGCCATCAACAGACCAAGAATTTGCTTTTTCTATTCCTGAAGTTAAATGCTTAAGTTTATCTGAACCTGCCACCCATAAACCAAAGGCACCATCAATATGTACCCATGCATTTGCTTTATTTGCCTTTTCGCAGATTTCATTGAAATAATCGAAAGAACCGGAATTGACATTTCCAGCTTGAAGAATCAATATGGTTTTTTCATCTAAATCAGGAATTTGATCAGGAATTATTCTGCCCTGGGAGTCAACATCAACCCATTCTATGTTATCTTTGCCAAATCCAAGCAGTGCAACTGCTTTCAATACTGTTCCATGAGCATGTTTACCCGCAACAATTCTAATTCTTGGTGCATTTATTAAACCTTTTGCATTGATATCCCAATTAAGTCTTTGGTAAATTCTGAACCTTGCTGCTGCAAGACCACATAGTATAGCAGAAGATGTTCCACTTACAAAACCAGCCGCTGTGCTGACTGGAAGATGAAATAGCTCCTTTAACCAACCTTCAACTATGGTTTCAATTTTTGAAGTTATGGGTGAGGTTACATATAGTGGTGTATTCTGATCCCAGAAATCGTTAAGCCATTTGGCTGCTAATGCAGTTGGAATTATTCCACCATTCACTAAACCAAAATATCTTCCCCCAATTTGAGAAATGGTTGCTGGTGAACCATAATTATACAATTGCTCCAAAATTTTTGTTGAATTCCCCATATTATCGGGCAAAACTTCCTCAAATACTTTTAAATTATCAAGAGCTTCATTGGTTGGAAAAACATTTCTTCCCATTGCTTTATCTGCGTAATCAAAGGCATATTATTTAACCTGATTGAATATCTCTTTATCATTCAATTCGGCAAACATTTTTTGATGTAAATTCATGATCTTTTCAAAATATTTATAATTTATCTACTGCTTTCTTCTTACATACATTTCCTTAACTAACTGCCAGTTTCTTCCTTCATCGTTTGGAACTTCTGAGCATATTCACTAAGAAAAACTGCTTTTAATTGTTTATTCATCGTACTTAATGTTTAATTTCAAATTCGCACCATTTATCACCATTTAAGATTGATTTATTGAGTTTTACCTGAACTGGTCTCTCAAATGCTGCTTCAAAAAATTGCTTGTTAAATTCAACAGAACACTGGCAATAAGTGTTAGTTTTAAATAGTTCTTTTGATTTTTTAACCTGTCCACAAAAGCATTTATTGTGTTTAGTAATGAATGTACTATCATCGATTATCTCATATTCCAAAGCACCATTCTTAACTCCATAGTTAACGAATTTTTCCAAAAAAACTTTTAAAGAAGTAGCTTCTGCCATTAAATGTTTTGCCGTTTTTCGTTGCCCGGCACCACAGCACTTACTTCCGCATGTTCGCATCACCTCCAGGGCAGCGTCTTTGCCCAGCTCTTTTTCTAATTTTTCAACAGCATTCTTCCACCATTCGGCTTTTTGTTCTGCTTTAAACGCATTGTAATCAGGAGAATTTATCATGATTTTCTCAAAAGTTTCTTGATTGGCTTTCGTTTCAAGAATTCTTGCAAACCTTCCAATACGTCCTGTTTGAGGAATATTCTTATTGTTCATTTATTGAATCACTTTTAGTATCTGTGGTTCTTTACAGTGAGGTATGGCAGGAATTTTTTCCAGAAAGCCTAATATCATGATTGCCAATATTTTTTAATTAAAAATATTTTCAAATTGTACTTCAAGCACTTCAAAATCAGGGTAAATTTCCATGGCATTTTCTCGGCTTTGATTTGATAAAAGCTCCATTAATTGAGACTTAGTTCCATTATCCAATAAAAACTCAATAAATGCTCCACCAACTGGAAAAAGGATATCCAGGTTTCGAGTAGGATTATCCCATAATTCAAACAAACTCAATTTTTCACCATTTAATGCCTCCATAGCCGTTTCAATCCTATTTCTATTGGACTGATCTAAATATACAGCAATACCTTCATTAATAAAAGTATGAACTTTTTCTGGTTTTAAGGACTGATGTATTATTACATGAGCAATTTCATGTCCATAAGTATGATTATAGCTGGTGTTTATCAGATACAATGTTGGTATTGCATGAGAATATGATCTTCCGATTATGTTTTCAGCATCAGAAGTATCATCCCATACAAAAAAGAATATTTTTTGTTTTAAATCAGCATCAAAGTAGGTTGCAATGTTAATAAATGCTTGTTCATGCTTTAATAAAAAATCATCCAAATTTGCAACACCAGACTTATCTTCAAAATAAAACTTTATATGTTCTTCTTCATGCACTTCCCACCTGCTTTGGTGATCATCCATAAACCAGTTTAAATGAAATTGTGCTGAGGTTACCGAATATTCTGTTGCATTCATTTCAATACATTCCATGAAACACTGCTTGGATTTCTCAATACTATCAGTAAAAAAATAAGAACGACCTAAGCAGCATAAACTCCAAGCTTTCTGATAACTGTTTTCTTTATCATATGCAATGCTATTCGTTAAATAACTTATCGCCTGGGTATATAAAGCAGATTCTGTATAAGCTCTACCAACAATAAGATTTACATAAGAATTTGTCGGTTCATGAATCAAGATCTGATTACCATATAAAATAACACTATCATATTGACGTTGATTTAACAATAATTCCAATTCTTCAATTGACTTAAGAGTTTGATCAGGTTTCAGAGAGTTATCTTCTTCGCAGCTTACAAATAATATTGCCCCTGCAATTACTGCTATAAAAAATAATAATACTTTTTTCATAACTTATTAATTTTAAATTCTTCTTTGGTTTAGTTTTTTCCAATGAGTTTTGCTTTCTTGATGAATTCAAAAATT
This sequence comes from Marinilabiliales bacterium, assembly GCA_002869305.1. GTDB lineage: Bacteria > Bacteroidota > Bacteroidia > Bacteroidales > UBA12077 > UBA12077. Next base: position 244 of record PKTC01000118.1, on the reverse strand, counting down.
ATTTTTGTTTTTTTTTATCTCATTGGTTTTAAGTTTTTTCAGTGTAAAATTGGTGCAAAAGATTCATCAAACTCAATTCTTTTTTCATTGCCGATAATTGGTTTTTTATGTTTCTTTTTGCATTCCATGTTAGATATTAGATAAATCATATCGAGAAATCTCTTTAATATATACTTATTGAATCACTTGTAGTATTTGTGGTTCTTTACGGTGAGGTATGGCAGGAACTTTTTCCGGATACCCT
>PKTC01000369.1 GCA_002869305.1 Marinilabiliales bacterium | reverse complement strand
TTTCTTAGAGATGTTGCCGTTGTCAGTTTCACAAATAAAAACCCTGATAATATTGTACGAATTAATGGAACTCGATGCTTAGGTCTGTCAATCTATAAAGAAACAGGATTTAATACCGTAAAAGCGGTTGAGGATTTGCTCGTTGCATTTGAATCAATTGAAAAAGCACTTCCGGGTTATGAATTCATTACGGTTCAAAACCAGGGTAAGTTTATCCAAACTGCTATTGATGAAGTTCAGGAAACAGCCTTAGTTGGAATCCTAATTGCAGTATTTGTATTATTTATTTTTCTTCGAAGATTAAAAGTAACAGCAATCATTAGTTTTGCCATCCCTATCTCAATTATTGCCACATTCAATTTAATGTATTTTAATGGTTTATCGTTAAATATTATGACACTTGGAGGTTTGGCACTTGGTGCAGGTATGTTGGTTGATAATGCCATTGTGGTAATGGAAAATATCTTTCGAAATATGGAACAAGGCATGTCAGTTCGTGATGCTGCTATTAATGGAACAGCGGAAGTTGGCGGTGCCATTGTTGCTTCAACATTAACAACAATTGTTGTATTCTTGCCGATTGTGTATTTACATGGAGCTTCAGGTGCCCTGTTTAAAGATCAGGCATGGACTGTTGCATTTTCTTTATTAGCATCTTTGTTTGTGGCTATACTGGTAATTCCAATGCTCTTTAATTATGCATACAGAAAACATAAAAAAGACGACAAGATTAAATCGGTAAGCATTGGCTGGTACGGAAAATTACTTTCAAAAATTCTGGACAGAAGAGGTTTAGTAATAGCATCTGCTACTCTCCTGCTCGCTTTAACTGTTTATATCTTTCCTTACGTTGGGTCAGAGTATTTACCTAAAAGTGGTGCCTGTGAATTTAGTGTTGAGATAAAACTAAAAGAAGGAACCCAGCTTGAAAGAACTTCTGGAACAGTTCTTAATATTGAATCCATGTTAGCAGAAATGTTAGGTGATAAACTGGAAATAGTATATAGTCAGATTGGACCTTCTACTTCATCGGGTAATGAAAAGTCTGTATTCCAGAATGAGAATACGGCAACTTTAAAAATACACCTAAAGGATGACTACATTAATCAATCGCAATATATTATTTCATCAGTTGAAGAATTAATGGAAACCATTCCAGATGCGGAGATTTCAATCATAAGAGATGAAACAGCACTCCAATCAACATTAGGAACTGATGAGGCTCCGTTGGTTGTGGAAGTAAAAGGAAAAGATCTACAAATTCTCGATCAGGTTTCATCTGAAATTAAAGCCAATCTCCAGGAAATCCCTGAACTCATCAATATAAAAACAAATATAGAAGAAGGAGCACCAGAAATTGATGTAGTAATAGATCGTTATAAAGCAGGTATTTACAACATGAGTGTTGATAATATTATTACACAATTAAAGGATCTTTTGATGGGTAAAGATGCTGGCAAATATGAAAAAGATGGTGAAATGAGTGATATTACCGTTAAACTTCCTGAAATGAGTTTATCGGAGTTTAATTCAATTACACTAAAAAATGGAGCGAATGATGTTCCTCTTTATGAAATAGCTACTATTAAAAAATCCTCATCACCAAAACAGCTTTTCAGACGAAATCAAAATAGAATTGGAAAGGTGCTTGCCGATATTGATCGTTCAGTTCCTTTTGATCAGGCTATAAAGAATGTTAGAGAAAAAATCTCCACCATCGACATTCCTCAAGAATACGAAGTCAGTATTGTGGGCGAAGAGCAAAAACGTCAGGAAGCGATGTCGAGTTTAGGTTTTGCCTTAATTCTGTCCATTATTTTAGTGTATATGGTTATGGCTTCGCAGTTTGAGTCACTGATTCATCCATTTACAATACTATTAACCATTCCATTAGCTGGTGTCGGTGCAATTTGGGCTTTTCTGATTCTTGGCAAATCATTAAGCATAATGGCATATATTGGCATCATCATGCTGGCTGGAATTGCGGTGAATGATTCCATCATATTAGTAGATGCAATAAATCAATTTAAAGCACAAGGACTATCTATAAAAGGTGCAATAATAAGTGCTGGAGAGAATCGTATACGACCCATTATTATGACAAGTTTAACTACGATATTAGCACTGTTACCCTTAACATTTGGAATTGGAGAAAGCGCTGCATTGCGCTCACCCATGGCCATAGCTGTAATTGCAGGTTTAATAACATCTACCCTGCTAACATTGGTAGTTATTCCTTGTGTGTATTTTGTTTTTGATAATGTTAAACTTAGATTAAATAGAAGCAGTGGCAAATTCTAAGATATAAGAAATTAGATATGAGATACAAGATTACAGCAACTCAAATAAGTTTTAAACAAGTATAATCTTGATGCTCATTACTAAATAATAAATACTGAATATAAATGAATTTCATTATAAAAAGAAAAGTACTGATAGCAATGCTCTTTGTTGGGTTAACTATGCTTGGCTTTATCTCCTATAAGCAGCTTGCTGTTGAGCTTTATCCCAATGCAACCTTTCCAATGTTATTTGTACAAGTAGGAACACCTTTAGAGGTTGACCCCAAATACATGGAAAACCAGGCAATCATTCCATTGGAAGGAGCTATTGGTACCCTTGAGGGTATTGAAAAAATAGAATCTACAGCCGGACAGCAATCTGGGTCAATACAAATATCTTATCAAAAAAATACAGATTTAAAATTTGCTTACCTAAAGCTTGTTGAAAAAATTGATGAGGTAAAATCTACTTTGCCAGAAGAGTTTCAAGTGCAGACCTTCAAATTTGATCTAGAACAGCTAAATAATATGTTCATGACCGTCCAGGTTCGAGGAAGCGGTGGTGTTGATCGGGTGCGGCAAATTACAGATAAGGAAATTATCAATAAAATTAAAAATATTGAAGGTATTGCAAATGCAGAGGTTTTTGGAGGTAGAGAAAAATCAATTGAAATCTTATTACACCAGGATGTTTGCGATAGCTATGGTATTACTCCCGCCGATGTTCGTTTGGCTTTAAATAATAACAGTAAGTCAAGAACATTTGCAGGGAAAGTAACACAAAATAACCAATTGCATTTTGTTAATGTGATATCAGAATTTGATGATATTCAGGATATTAATGATGTTATTGTAAAATAACAGGGGAAAATCAAATTAAAGGATATTGCCTCAATTCATTATGGTGTGAAGGAACAGGATTCATACAGTCGTGTAAATGGTAAAGAGGCTGTTACTATTTCAGTAACCAAAGATTCGCAAGCTAATATTATTGCCCTCTCCAATGCAGTAAAAGCACAAATTGAAGAACTAAACCAGGATTTTGAGAGTAAAGATATTGAAATGGTTATCCAAAGAAACGATGCCGATACCATGGAGAACAATATTGACTCCATCATTCAGCTGGCACTATTGGGTGGTTTACTTGCCATTTTTGTTTTGTGGATTTTCTTGAAGAATTTCAGACTGGTTGTTGCCATTGCACTGGCTATACCCATTTCGGTTTATACCGCATTTAACTTCTTCTATGCATTTGGAATTACTATTAACAGCTTAACACTTCTGGGGATGGCTCTGGCCATAGGAATGCTACTCGACAATAGTGTAGTAGTATTGGAAAACATTTATCGATTGGCTGCCAAAAAGATGCATCCCGATCAGGCGGTTGTTCAAGTTACAAAAGAAGTATGGAGGTCAATATTTGCAGCCACATTAACTACGGTTACAGTATTTCTTCCTTTTGTTTTTTCTACTAATTTCTTTATCGGATTAATTGGTAAGCATATTGGAGTTTCCATTATCTCTACGCTTTTAGTTTCTTTGGTAGTGGCTCTCTTACTCATTCCAATGATTACACATGGATTCTTAAAACTCCGAAATCAGGATAGACCTATTCAATTCGAAAAAATATCTTTACATAACAGGTTGATTCAAATATATTTAGTGCTTTTAAAAACCTGTATGCGTAAACCCGGGAGAACTATTTTAGGTGCACTAATTGTATTTTTTGCTGCACTTCTAATTAGTTTGGGTGTAAGTTTTATCTCATCACAAGAAGCTGAAATAAAAGATATTACGCTATACGTTACTCTACCAAGCGGAACAACTCTGGAAAATACTGATTTGTTAGTTGCCGAAGCAGAGAAGAAACTGGAAGATCTTGAAGAAAAGAAAGATGTGCTCAGTCAGATATATGAAGAAGAAGCTGTGTTAACCATTTTCCTAAAAGATGATTATAAAAAGATACGAAATTTCTCGATACCAAAAATTAAGAACGAAATACTTGAACGGGTCGAAGAATTAAATCCTGCAGAATTTAGCTGGGATCCACCTGCAAGTGGAAGAAGATTTGGTGGTGACAGCTACAACGATGATGAGTTTGGACGAATGCTGGGAATAGGTCCACAAAGAGAGAAAGTACTTATAAAGGGGCAAGATTTTGATAAAATGTTAAATCAGGCTAATGATGTTAAATATTATCTTGGTCAGCTTGCCTCCGTCGAAAACATCGATATTCGTGTACCTGATAAACGGCCTGAATTGATGCTTAATTTCGATAAGCAATTAATGGCCATGTATGACATTCCTGTGGGAACAGTGCTCTCTGAGTTAAATTCATTTCAACATGAGTTTTCAAGTGGAGTTAAATTTAAACAGGGTACTGAAGAATACGACATTCTGATAAAGACCATTGGATATAAAAACCAAAACGAAAGAAATGTTAAAGATTTAAGAACATTAAATGTTCGCGGTAATCAAGGTTCGCAATTTGATTTACAAGAAATCAGTAAGTTTAATTTCACTGAGGGTTTATCTACCATAAAAAGAACCAACCAGGAAAAACAACTTGAAGTTATTTACCAATTCATTAGTGAAGTGCAAGATGAAAAAGACCTTTTGGAATCAGCAAGAATGGAAATCGACGAACTAATTGATGGCATGACCTTATCCTCAGGAATTGCATTGGAAGTTGTGCATGATGAAAATGAATTAGGTGAATTTGCTTTCTTATTGCTGATGGCATTTATGCTAATCTATATGATTCTTTCATCGGTTTTTGAATCCTTTTCAACTCCAGTTGTAATGATGTTCTCTATACCGATGGCTGCTATCGGATCTCTGGTGCTATTAATACTCACAGGAACATCCTTACTGAATACGAATGTTTTAACTGGTTTATTAATATTGCTGGGAATTGTCGTCAACAATGGAATAATTCTAATCGATTATTCAAGAGTATTGCGCAGAAGAGGTTATTCTGAATCAAGAGCACTGATGATGGCAGGATTGGCTCGTGTTCGACCTATACTTATTACAGCAATTACAACCATTATAGCCTTAATACCACTAGCTTTAGGAAAAGCTGAGTATGTTGCTTTAATTGGAGTTCCATTTGCCATAACAATTATTGGAGGATTAACAGTAAGTACTTTATTAA
>PKTC01000074.1 GCA_002869305.1 Marinilabiliales bacterium | reverse complement strand
CTTTAAAGAAGTTGAATTAGGTTATGCAGATGAGAAAGTTGCAAAACATGAAGCAGAAAGATGTTTAGAATGTGGTTGTACTGAGTTTCATACTTGCGTTTTAAAGAAATATGCCACACAATACGATGCAGACCAAAAGCATTTCGAAGGTGATTATCATGCATATGAGCTTGACTTTTCACATCCTTTTATTGAAATAGATAATAACAAATGTATACTTTGTGCCAGATGTGTTAGAATTTGCAAGGAAGTTGTTGGTGCTAATGCACTTGGTTTAGTAAATCGTGGTTTTGATACTTTTGTTGCTCCGAGCATGGGTAACTCATTGGTAGAAACCGATTGTGAATCTTGCGGAATGTGTATATCCACGTGTCCAACAGGTGCTATTACAGAAAATGTGAACTTTAAACCGGGACCTGTAAAATTGGATGCAGTGAATTCTTTATGCCATTATTGTTCCGTAGGCTGTGAAGTTGAATACCATCATAAATCAGAATTTGTATGGAAAGTTGAAGGGCATGAAGGACTTGTAAATAAGGATAGTAACATTTGTCGATATTCAAGATTTGGATACCCTGTAATGAATGACACCAAAAGAATAACTCAACCATTATTAAAGGTTGATGATAATTTTGAGACTATTACATGGGAGAAAGCATTTGAAATAGTCGCTGACGAAATAAAAGGTTCTGATTCTGATGAGAATGCATTCTTTGCGGGGGCAAGACTGAGCAACGAAGAAATGTACATGATACAGAAGCTTGCCAGGGTAGGTGCAAAAACAAATAATATTTCAAGTTTCCATTATGTGGGTCAGGGAAGATGGTATGGAGGAAATTCTGAGGCAAATGTTCCTTTTGAGCAAATAAAAGATGCTTCAAAAATATACTTGTTAGGATCAGAAGTGAATATGGACAATCCGGTAGTGAGCTTCATGATTAATAATGCACGAGAAGAAGAGAGTGTGCCAGTTGAACTTATTACAAATAAAGAAATTAGTGCACTTGAACATAAAGTAGATAAAGTATATAAAATAAAGTCGTACTACCATTTTATTAAAGCAATTACCTTTAAAATTCTTGAAAAAGGATGGCAAAATGCACTGTTTTTAAAAGATAATTGCAGTGGTTTTGAAGAATACAAAAAGAAACTTGCTGAAGAAAATTATGATGAATTGGTAAATGAGTCCGGCGTTTGTTGTCAAAGCGTTATCGAGGAATTTGCTGAAATGTACAATAAAGAAATTAATGCTGTAATTGTATTTTCTGAAAAAGAAGTTTCTTCAAATGTCAGCAAGGAGTTATTTAATCTAGCAATGATTACTGGTAAATTGGGTAAAACAGCTAATGGCTTAATATCATTAAAAGAAAAGAACAACTATCAAGGATTATTTGACATGGGAATTTCATCAAAGAATGGAACGGGAAATATTGATTTATCAGATAAAGAATATGTTAAGAAATTGGCTGAAAAGTGGAATATAGACTCATTACCTGAGCAAGGAGATAAGTGCACAAAAGAATTATTAAATGAAGGTTTAATAAAGAATTTTTTCATTTTTGGTGAAGACCCAATAGGATGTGCAACAAATAAGGAGAAAGTTCAGAAATGGTTTGCTGAATCAGAATTTGTCATGGTTCAGGATTACTTTATGACAGAAACAGCTAAAAAAGCAAATTTAATACTTCCTGCAACATTCCCTGTTGAAACTTCAGGTAGTTTTACTAACTCACAGAAAAACATCCAGGTGTTCGAAAAACAGCTCAAGGGTAAGGTGGAGATTGAGAATTATATGCAATTAATTCATATCTTTAATCAGTTTCAAGAGTTAAAAATTGATTCTGTTGATGAGATTAGGAAAGAAATTTTTGAATTATTGGCAGATGTTAAAAAAGAAAGTCGTTTTGAGTTAGTTTATACCGAGAAAGAAAATTTAAACAAATTGTTTAAACATGGTTGCGATTACATTGTTAAATACTTTGATGAGCATTTCAAAGAGTCTTTTGCAAATGCTGAAAAAATAATTAAGGTAGCTGTTGAAAACTAAACGAAAAATAAAAAACCAATCAATATGGAAAAATTTAGATCTATTGATGATATTCTTGATTTTGCTATAAATGCGGAACAAGATGCAGTTGATTTTTATAATGGGTTAGCAACAAATGCTAAAACTGAAGATATGCGCATTGTTTTTACATCCTTTGCACAGGAAGAAATAAAGCATAAGGCTCGATTGACTCAAATTAAAAATGAAGGATCATTTAAAGTAGAGCCCAAGGTAGTTGCTGATTTGAAGATCAGTGATTATTTATCAGAAGTTAATCCTACACCTGATATGACGTATGCACAGGCATTAGTTGTTGCAATGAGCAAAGAAAAAGCAGCTTTCAGACTTTATTATGATTTAGCCAAAACTGCTGGTAATGAAGAAATGCGAGATATATTTATTGCGCTTGCTCAAGAAGAATCAAAACATAAACTTAGATTTGAGATTGAATATGATGAATATGTTCTAAGAGAAAACTAATTATAATACGATCATTGAAATGAGCATGACAAAATTGTCATGCTTATTTTTTTATTCAAACAGTTCATGTAATTTTGTGAATGAAACAATAAACTAGATCCCCTGAAAGTTAATTACTAAACCTAAATTATTACACGTGAAAAGATTAATATTCATCTGCTCTATTCTTTTTTTTGTAAACAACAGTTTTGCGCAGAATGATTCAATAAGCATTGAGAAATCAAAAGACAAAGTTATTATAGGAGGACAGCATTACTATGTACATATTGTGAAAAAAGGTGAGACTTTAACTTCTTTGTGTAAACTATATGAGGTAAGCCAGAAAGAGCTAGCTAAAGAAAACCCCGAAATATTTTTGGGTTTAAAGGCAGGTCAGGCATTGAAGATTCCTATAGTTAAAGAGAAAACGGATAAAGGGCCAGGAGGCGATAAATACGTTTTGTATCATAGAGTAAAACAGGGGCAGACACTATTTGCATTATCGCAAATGTATAATGTCTCCAAAGAAGATATTATAGCATTTAACGACCCATCAGTAGAATATGTGATTAAGGTTAATCAAATTATTAGAATTCCTCAAACACGAGAAAAAAATAATGTAGTTGATTTAACTCCTAAGAATGATTTGAAGCAAGATACTTTTAGAATTCCAAATACTTTTATTTATCATAAAGTGGAACTGGGAGAAACAAAGTATTCCTTAACAAAAGAATACGAAATATCAGAAGAATTAATGGTTGAATATAATCCGTTTTTAAAAGAAGGACTTAAAGCTGGACAGGTTTTAAAAATTCCAAAAGTTGAAGAAGCTTTAGAGGACAACTCTGTTTTATTAAAGCAATATGATAACAAATTCGATTCACTTTTATATGAAAAGCGTGCTGCGATAGCTTATTCCGACACATTGAACTATTCGGATTGTTACAAAATTGACATGCCTCAAACTGAACCTTATCAGGTTACTTTATTATTGCCTTTTTATTTGGATAAGAATGATGAAGAGTTTTATATTGATTCATCGGAGTTTGATGATAATGGTGAAAGAATTTATGAAAAAATATTTTATGATCCTTTCTATATATATCCACGATCAGTGCCTTTTATTGAGTTTTACGAAGGATTCTTGTTGGCATTAGAAGGTTTAAAAAAACAAGGTCTATCAGTCAATTTACATGTCTTCGATACTCAGAATGATACTGCCAGAATCAATGAAATACTTGATTTCCCTGAATTGTCAAATACTGATTTGATTATTGGTCCAATTTATAACCAGGAGGTAAAACGCGTATCGGAATTTTCTAAAAAACATGGAATCAAGATGATTTCACCTCTAAGTGATAATTTAAAATTAGTTAACGAAAATCCATATCTATTTCAGGTTAATCCATCCTATAATTCACAAATTGATGAGTTTGCCAGGTTTGTTTCAGAGTTTAGCGATAAAAACATTATACTAGTGCATAACAATGATAGTTTATCCTATAGCAATATTCAAATGGTAAAAGAAAAAATATTTTCGAATCTATCTGACGATACATTGGTTAATAATATTCAATTTAAATAGGTAGTTTTTGTTGATAGCATTTTTGTGTTAGAGCATGCTTTAAGCCCGGAATTAGAAAATGTATTTATAGTACCATCAAACGAAGAAGCTTTTGTAACCAATGTTGTTACTAAATTGAATACATTGAAAGCTTTTGGGAATAAAGTTAGTGTAATAGGATTGACTCGTTGGCAACGTTTTAAGAATATTGACCCTGAATATTATTTTAATCTGGAACTTTGTATTGCCTCTCCATTTTTTATTGACTATCACCATAAAGATGTTAAGGATTTTGTTTTGAAATACAGAGAAGTTTATCATACAGAACCAGATCAAATGGCAATACATGCGTATGATGTTGGGTTATACTTTCTTTCGGCATTAATGGATTACGGTAAATATTTTGAGCAATGTATTTATAATCATCAAGTTGATTTGCTTCAAGCCGAGTATCATTTTGTTAAATGGTATCAAGATTCTGGTTATGAAAATATTCATGTAGATATTATAAAATATTATGAAGGATATAATATCTTTAGAATAAATGAACTTGATAAATATAGGGTCTCTGTTTCCCAAAGTTTCGAATAGAGCATAAATTTTGTTAAAATAATAACAGCACCCTAATCAAAAATGAGGGGTGCTTTTTTTATAAAAGATTTTGATATTAAAATATTTACCTATATCTTTCTATAGAATTTGATCTTATTTTATACTTCAATGGCGAGCGTTAGGGACATTAAAAAAGACATTAACTTTTTAGCCACTCAAATAATAATTGAGTGTTTTTCCTTCATGGAATATTCTCCGGTAAATAATCAAGAGAACGTTTTGGATATAATGCACGATGCTGAACAACTTCGCCGAAATTTACTTTATAAAGTAAATAATACACCCGAAAATGGTAGCATAAAAGAATATTTTCGAAGTGTTATAGATGAAATGTATGAAACAAACTTAAAATTGCTTGACGAACTTAATAGTTTAAATCAATAAGATAGCTGAGTTTATTCAGCTATTTTTTATTTATTATACTTGCTCTAAATACCAAATCAGTAGATTGTATAATTTTATTTTTTAAATTTTCTGGATATTCAGGATTTTCATTTAAAAATAAATTAATCTCCAGCACGGCATCTATTGAATTATGTACATAAAAAGTTGCATCTAACCATCTCTTTGGAAAAAAAATATCTCCTGTAGTTTGAATTTCTTTTAATAAATCTAAAGATGGTCTAATAAATTTTATTGTCTCAGAATTTCTTAATGGATGGTGAAAATAATAAAGTGCATCTATAACCCATGGTTCCTTTTCTCTGTTTTCTTCATGTTTTAAACTCTCAAAAAAGCTTTCTCTAATTTTTTCATTAGT
>PKTC01000202.1 GCA_002869305.1 Marinilabiliales bacterium | reverse complement strand
TACCAAGAATATGTCGAAAAAACTTTTGGGAGGTGAAAATACAGTAGGTGGAACAATTAAAATGGAACGTGAGGGAGAGGAATATAATTTAAAAATTAATGCCATTATTGATGAGATTCCTGACAATTCGCATTTTCATCCGGAGATTTTAGTATCATTATCAACATTATACCCCACAAAAAAAGATGCATTAGAAGATTGGATTCAAAATACGCTTTATACTTATTTGGAGTTAAGGCACAAAGATGATGATCAAAAAGTATTGAATCAACTTCCAAAGTTTTTAGAGTCACAGGTTGGACCTCGTTATGCCAGTATTTTAGAAGAAGGTGAAACGATCAATGATATGATGACACTTAAATTAAAACGATTAGGTGATATTCATTTACGTTCACAACTGGAGTTTGAGTTAGAAAATAATGGAAGTATTACCCTGATTTATTTATTTAGCGCGGTAGCCTTTTTAATTTTGGTGATCGCAAGTATTAACTTTATAAATCTATCAACTGCTCAAGGGGAAACCAGGTCATTAGAAGTTGGAATCAGAAAAGTATCAGGAGCACATAGAAAACAACTTATATCACAATTTATAACTGAATCTATAGTAATTACGGGTATTTCGTTCATAGTAGCTATGGTTTTAGTTGAGCTACTATCTCCGTTTTATTCAAATATAACAGGAAAAGTATTTTCATGGTTTTTCTTCATGGAATTTAAATATCTTCTTTTACTGTTGATGATCGTATTGTTTACTGGTATTTCTGCTGGTATCTATCCAGCATTCTTTTTAACAAGTTTTAATCCGGTCACTGTACTGAAATCAGGAAAAAATGGTGGAAATAGCAAGGGGCTATTCAGAATGATTCTTGTGGTTTTTCAATTCTTTATTTCTATTAGTTTCATTATACTTTCAATACTTATATTTTTTCAAATGGAGTTTATCCAAAAGATGGATATAGGTTATTCAAAAAATAATCTTATAGTAGTTCCGGTTGATAGTAAAGATGTTAACAATAGCTATGAGTCTTTTAAAAATGAACTTATGGCAAAGCCTTCGATGTATAAAGATGTTTCAAGTGCGTCAGAGTTGACAACAAGTCATATGTACGAAGCTTCCAGCATGAGAAAGCAAGGCGAAACGGATGGTCATTTTATAATACATATGAGTATTAATTATGACTTTTTAAAAACCATGGAATTGGATTTAATTGCGGGTCGAAGTTTCAGCAAGGAACATATGGATACAGCTCACACAAGATACATTATAAACGAAACTGCATTAAAAAATCTGGGATGGCAAAAACCGGATGAGGCTATTGGAGAATTTATCGAATTTTTATCAAATACGGAGGATAATAAAACAGGTGAGCTTATTGGAGTAGTTAAAGATTTTCACTTTAAATCAATGCACCAGGAAATTGAACCTTTGGTATTTCGATTAAATCCAGAAAAGCTATCATATGTATATATTCGTGTGAATCCTGACAAAAAAAATGAAGCTATAGATTATTTAGCGAAATTATGGAATAATAAATTTCCCGAAACAGAATTTAATTACTTCTTTCTGTCAGATGTTCTAGATAATCAGTATACCAGTGAAAAGAAACTACGAGATAAATTAGTTATTGCTACTTTCTTGGCAATTATTATTGCTTGCCTTGGTTTATTCGGTTTATCGTTATTTATAATAAAACAAAAATCTCGAGAAATAGGAATTAGAAAGGTCTTAGGTGCATCAGTAAAATCAATTATAGGGTTATTAAGCTCAAGGTATTTAAAGTGGATTGCGATTTCAACCTTGTTATCATGGCCTGTAAGTTATTGGATAATACATAAATGGCTTCAGGAATTCTCGATAAAAATAGATATATTTGAGTATTGGTGGGTGTTTTTAATCTCAGGTTTTATGGCTGCAATTTTGTCATTATTAGTTATTTCAATACAAACGATTAAATATGCATCAATTAATCCTGCTACATCATTAAAATATGAATAAGTATTAGTTAATCTTAAATGGGGGACAATATGATAGCTCTATTTAAATCCGATAGAACGAAAGCTTTCTGTGCTGGTATTTTCATAATCCTAGCTTATGGTATGTTGATAAGAGAATTATCCGAATCTAAGATTATGGTGCTAATATCAGATGTGTTGAGTGGAATTTTTGTCATTGGAATTGCGGGTTTATTGTTTCCTTATTTCAAAACAAAATATAAATGGTTAAGTATTGCTTACTTAACATTAAAGCTTGCAGAAGGAATAATAATGATAGCTGGAGGAATAATTTTTACCTATAATCCAGGTCTACGCGATTGGTTTTACGAAAGCATTCACCTATACACATTTATTATTAGTGCATTAATCTTATATGTCCTTTTATACCAAACGAGAATGGTTCCCAGATTCATATCAATATGGGGAATGATCGCCATATTCTTTTTAGTGCTTTCTACCTTACTAAAACTTTTAGGACTTAACTATTCTGCCCTGGATGCTTTCATGTTATTGATAATTACAAATGAAATCTTTCTTGCTATTTGGCTCATGATAAAGGGATTCAATCTTAAAGAATTACGAAATTAAAACTTGTTATTATGCATACCAGATTTTATATAACCTGGTTAAAAATTGCTTGTGTTTTGACAGGAGTTACAGGCATTATAGCTATGGCAGCAAGTACTCCAAAAGGAGCGCATCTTTGGTTAGCACTGTTCGATATGCTTAAATGGCCAATAAACAATGATCCTTCAGAGTTCCAAAGTGAAAGCCTTGCATTAAATGCAGTATTAGGAGGTGTAATGACTGGTTGGGCAAGTCTTATGTATAGTATCATTGATAATCAAGTAACCAAAGGTAATTTTGAGATGCTGAAGTATATTTCACTCTCTATCCTTATTTGGTTTATTGTTGATTCAGCAGGTTCTATTTTAGCAGATTTGCCTCTAAATGTTTTGCTAAATAGTGTTTTCCTTATTATATTCATAATACCAATCAGGGCAATTTTGAAGAATAACAAGAGTGAGAATGTGATAAAAAATTAATTGCTATATCCTTGACTATAGCAGTAATACTTCTTTTGCCATTTGGTTTTACAATTCAATGGTGTTTTTATAAATAAACTAATTTTTATTTAGGTTCAACATAGCAATATTAAAAGATTCACGATTTGCTCTTGCCAAAGGAATTTCTGATTCATTAGACATCAATAAATAATTTCCTTTTTTTACATGCATTTTTACGTGATTCAAATTAACTATGTAGGATTTATGTGGTTTGAAAAAGATCTGGTTATCAATTAAATCGTTAAATTCTCCCAAAGATCTGGAAATGGTTAATTTTCTTCCGTCTGTTAGAAATATTCGGGTATATCTGCCATCAGCATTAAAGCTAACGACGTTTGATGTTACGATATATTCAGTGCCCTGAGTCACCGGGATTGCAATTTTTACAGGATTTTTTGAATAGATATTTGACTTTAATAAATCGTAACTAGTGTGTGAGCTCTTTGCGGCAGTTCTCTTTTTTAATATTTTTTTAATGGCGCTAGTAAAATCTTCAATATTAATTGGTTTTATAACATAGTCAACGGCGCTGTATTTAAATGCCTTAATTGCATACTGATTGTATGCTGTTACAAATATAAAATCAAACGACTTATCTTGTATGGCATCTAATAAATCAAAACCGGTTCCATCTTGCATTTCAATATCAAGAAAAACAATGTCAGGTTTTTTAGAGTTAACCAATTTAATTCCTTCAACCACAGAATTAGCCTTACCACAAATCATTATATGGGGAAAGTTTCTTTGAAGAATTAACTCAATAAACTCTCTTGCCTTTTTTTCATCATCAATAATAACTGCCTTAATCATATTTGGTTCTATTTAATCAGTTATTTTAGGAATCTTTAATAAAACTTTGGTGCCACATGGGTTGCCAAGTTTATCTTTCAAATCTACAAATTCAACACTAAAATTTTGATTGTAAAGTTTATTAATTGCATCTATTCTTTTGTTCGTAATGTTGGTACCTAAAGATTTGTGTTTTTTCCTTCTTCGTTGATTTAACTCACCTGATTTTTCACGTCCAATACCATTATCTTCAATAACACACAAAATATAATTTTCTTTGTTCAAAAGTTCAATGTTAAGATTCTTCGTACCTTTTTTATGATATAATCCATGCCAAATTGAATTTTCAATATATGGTTGTATTAATAGAGGATAAATATAATATGAATGAGTGTCAATTTCATTTGGAATTTCAATATGATAGTTAAAACCATTTTCGAATCTGAGTGATTCTAATTCAAGGTACAAATTAAGTGCATCAAATTCTTTTTGAATTACTATAGTTTCGTGTTGTGAGTTTTCTAGTACAATTCTCATTAATTGCGCAAATTGGGATAAATAGTGAATGGAAGATTCATTATTATTCTCATAAATAAAGTATTGAATTGAGTTTAATGTATTGAAAATAAAGTGAGGATTCATTTGTTGACCCAATGCTTGTTGCTTGTATATGTTTACTTCTTTAAGTAAACTTTTTTCAATATTATTTCTCTTTCTAAGTTCCTTTAGTCTAGAATAATAAAGTAGGTACGTAATTGTAATTGTAATAAATAAACAAAGCGCTATAAACCAGTATGTTTTCCAAAAAGGAGGATGAATTTTAAAACGTAAAGTAGCAGGATTAGAACTTTCCACTCCATCTTCATTTATTGCAATTATTTCAAGATTATAATTACCAGGTGGCAGATAAGAGAATCGAAGAAAGTTCTCAGTAGTTATATTCCACCTTGTTTTTTTTCCACTTTGATGAAAATTATATTTATATCTTTTAGTTCCGTTGTTTTTATACATTAAACCAACATATTCAATGTAAACAGAATTTTGGTTATAAGCCAGTTCATAATAATCTTTAATGGTTGTATCCTTATCAAGAACTTTAATATTCTTTATAAATATACCAGGAGGATTTAAATTTGATTTATAATCTTTATACCTAATTAAATTGAGTCCCTTATTCGTTGCTAGATATGCAATTGAGTCGTTTGCATAAACATCATATATTTCATTCGAAGAAAGTCCATGAATTGTACTGAAGTTTGTTATGTTAAAATCATGTGCATTTTCATGGCTATTCAAAACAATTTTATTTAATCCGTTTATTGTTGAAACCCACACAATACTATCCTTTTGGAATAATGAAGTTATATTATTGCTTGATAAACCATCTTCAACTGTTATGTTATATGTTGTTGTGTCCCCATTAAATAAAATGATACCGTTCGATTTTGTCCCAATCCATATGTTATTATGAAAATTATTGTTAATAATACAATCTATTTTGTAAGAAAGAGAGACGTTTTCTTCTCCTAAATATTTAAATGTTTTTTTGTTAATTTGATAAGTCCATAACCCATCATTTGACCCACAATAAATTTTGGTTTCAG
>PKTC01000201.1 GCA_002869305.1 Marinilabiliales bacterium | reverse complement strand
ATTCCAGATCCAATTACAAGAAAATCTGTTTCTTTAATAATAAAAAGAGAGTTTAAATCAACCTTAATACTCATCAAAGGTAGAAATTGTTATCGAAATATATTATTACTATGATATGTTTAATAAAACTCTCACGTATATCCTCAGATTGTTATGAATTCAAAAGTATTTCGATTATTTTTGTGTGATTATTTTAAAATCAATAAAATAGGATTAAACATATGGCTCAAGATGATCAATTTAAGAAACTTATAGCACATGCAAAGGAGTATGGATATATATTTCAATCAAGTGAAATTTATGATGGATTAAGCGCGGTATATGATTATGGACAGTATGGAGTTGAATTGAAAAACAACATTAAAAAGTACTGGTGGGATGCAATGGTGAAAATGCACGAGAATATAGTAGGAATTGATGCTGCCATTTTCATGCATCCTGAAACATGGAATGCCTCAGGCCATACAAGTGCTTTTAACGACCCGCTAATTGATAATAAAGACTCAAAGAAGAGATATAGAGCCGATGATTTAATAGAAGAACATATTCAAAAATATCAAGCTAAGATTAATAAGGATGTTGATAAAGGCCGCAAAAAATTTGGTGATTCTTTTGATGAAAAGCAGTTTCTTGAAACGAACCCGAATATTTTGCGAAATAAATCAAAAATTGACGAAATACAGGGTCGTTTAGTAAAAGCACTAGAAGCAGACGACTTAAACGAAATAAAGCAAATTATAGTAGACTGCGAAATTGCATGTCCGGTTTCAGGATCAAAAAACTGGACCGATGTTCGTCAATTTAATTTGATGTTCGAAACGCAATTGGGTTCTGTAGCAGAAGGAGCTAGTAAAATTTATTTACGTCCGGAAACAGCTCAGGGTATTTTTGTAAATTACTTAAATGTGCAGAAAACTGGACGAATGAAACTTCCATTTGGAATTGCCCAAATTGGGAAAGCCTTTAGAAACGAAATTGTAGCGCGTCAGTTTATTTTCCGCATGCGTGAATTCGAGCAGATGGAGATGCAATTTTTTGTTAAGCCCGGAACCGAAAAAGAGTGGTTTAATCACTGGAAGGAACTTAGAATGAAATGGCACAAAGCTTTGGGATTGACAGATGAAAAATATCGTTTCCATGAGCACGATAAATTAGCGCATTACGCAAATGCAGCATTCGATATTGAATTTGAATTTCCATTTGGGTTTAAGGAGCTAGAAGGAATTCATTCAAGAACAGATTTTGACTTATCACAACACCAGAAATTTTCAGGCAAGAAATTACAATATTTTGATCCTGAATCAGGAGAAAGTTTTGTTCCATATGTTGTTGAAACTTCAATTGGTTTAGATAGAACATTCTTAACCATTTTATCAGCTTGCTTGCAGGATGAAGAAGTGAAGAAAGAAAATGGAGATTCTGACATACGGGTTGTATTCAGAATTCCACCAGCGCTTGCACCTATTAAATTAGCTGTACTTCCGCTAGTAAAAAAGGATGGTTTACCAGAAAAAGCACGTGAAATCATCGATGAATTGAAATTTGATTTTACTTGTCAGTATGATGAGAAAGACTCAATAGGTCGTCGTTATCGTCGTCAGGATGCAATTGGAACACCTTATTGCGTTACCATTGATCATAAAACACTCGAAGATAACACGGTTACCATTCGTGATCGTGATTCAATGGAACAAGAAAGAGTGCAGATTTCGGAGCTTACCAAAATCGTTGACGATAAGGTGAGTATGAAAAAATTATTGAAGAAAATATTTTAATTTCACTTGGTGAGAGAAAAAAGAAAAGTTTTAATTATAACGTACTACTGGCCCCCAAGTGGTGGGGCTGGAGTACAATGGTGGTTAAAATTTGCTAAGTATCTTCCAGAATTTGGTATTGAGCCTATCATTTTAACAGTTGATCCAAAATATGCTTCTTATCCTCAGAGAGACGAAAGTCTTGAAAAAGATATTCATTCGGAATTAAAAGTTTTTAAAACTAAATCTGTTGAGCCTTTAAATGTTTTGTCAGGATTATTCGGAAAGAAGAATGTTCCCTATGGTGGCTTCACCAATGTAAACAAGAAAAGTCTTTTCCAAGTTTTTTTAAGATTTATACGGGGAAATTTTTTTATTCCAGATGCCAGAGTTGGTTGGAATAAGTATGCATATAAAAAAGCAAAGGATCTAATTGCTGAATTTAACATAGAGACAGTTGTTACAACCAGTCCACCGCATTCAACACAATTGGTAGGATTAAAATTAAAAAAGAATTTAGATATACAATGGATTGCAGATTTTCGAGATCCATGGACAGATATTTATTATTATAAAGACCTGTTACACACTAATTTAGCGAAAAGAATCGATAAAAAGAAAGAAAAAGAAGTACTTGAAAAAGCGGATAAAGTATTAACTGTTGGAAATACACTTAAAAATGAGTTACAATTAAAATCAGAACGAGAAAATATTCATATTCTTTCTAATGGATTTGATGAGAACGATTTTGAAGGACAGATCGAAAACAAACCAGAGAAATTTACTATTACTTATACCGGTACGTTCTCAGATCATTACAATATAAGCACATTCATAAAAGTTTGTAAAAAACTTAAAGAGGATGGAAAAGATTTTATAATCCGTTTTGTTGGAAATATTTCGGAACAAAAACACCTTGATTTTAAAAATGCAGGGCTTGAAGAAAATCTCGAAATAGTGGGTTATGTAACACATCAAAAATCAATCGAATATTTGTATAATTCTTCTGCCTTATTATTAGTGATTCCAGAAATTGAAGGTAACAAAAGTATATTAACGGGGAAATTATTTGAGTACCTGGCAGCTGGCAAACCCATTATAGGAATAGGACCGAAAGATGGAGATAGCGCCAAGATAATCCAAGAGTGTGAAGCAGGTAAGTGTTTTGATTATAATCAAGAAAAGGAATTAAAGGAGTTTTTAGAAAAAGTTATCGAACTGAACAGTAAATTTCAGATAAATAAAGAAGCGTTGGAAAGATTTACTAGAAGAAACCTTACCAAAGAATTACACTATATTCTCTCATAGTAACTTGATTTCACTTTACTGACATGAAAAAAATAAATTCACATTTTCATATTAACTTTCAAGGTTACAATACCGATAAAATTATCCGATATCTTGATACCAATAATATTGAAAAGTGTTGGATTGTTACTTGGGAAGAGCACTCTCCAGCTATCTCATCTATTTATGAGAACTTATCCGTAAAAGAATTGATTCATGCTTCTGATCTACATCCGGATCGATTCATTCCATTCTATGCAACAGATCCAGACACTCCCAACTTAAAGGATTTGATGAAGATTTTATGAAGTTAAGATTGAAAATGGAGATGATCACAATAAATTATCTAAAAAAATTGTAAGAATTTAATCATTTGCTTTTTTTATAATACAATAACTGATTTGGAAAGTGAAGATATTTAGCTTAAAAGAAATCAATTTAATAAACTATATGGACCAATGTCTTATATTGAGTTATTGGAAGTGAATAGCTTAGTGAAACAAAACTACAAATTATAATAAACTCATTGGCTGCAACCTACCTCCGCAGATTTATTTATGGAAGCTGGTATTTTCTATATTACTTATCAGATTTAATTTTTCTTTTAATCAGAATTTCCTTAATTCTTAGAATTTCTATTTTTTCATAAAAGTTGAAAACAAAGAGAATAAATGGAAACATTATAAAGAGCAAAGCTTTAAGCACTATTTTTAGGTAAAACTGTACCTCAGAAAATGTATAGGAAAGTAAAAACAGCATTATGCCTATTAATACTAGTAAGACAATTTTTTTAAGTTCATAATCTATTTTATAATATTTCATGGTATACCTATAAAAAGCGAAGGACATAAAAATCCATGAGATAATTGTTGCTGCAGCAGCACCATAAATGCCGTAAAGAGGAACAAGTACAAAATTTAATGAAATGTTAAGCAGGGCGGCACCTAAAACAACTATGGCGTTATATTTAGTTTTTTTCATAAAATGCATTCCTAAGGAGTAAATGTATTGAATTCCTTTGAAAACAAAGGCCAATGCTATAAAAGGCACAATGGTGTAAGCACTAAAATAATCAGTATTTTTTGAAAATATTTCAATTATTTCCTGAGAAAACAATGATAAGCCAAGGCTGCAAAAAACAAGCACATACGTATAATATGTTAAGGTTTTAGAGAAGAACCGGTTGGCATCTTGTTTGTCAAAGTTTTTATAAGCAATGGGTAAGAATCCTGTCTGAAAAGATTGAATGATAAAAACATTGATTACACTGGCAATTTTATATCCTAAAGAATAGATACCCACTTGTGAATAATCTAAATAATATTTGATAATGTATCGATCGCTCATTGTGAGCAAAATCATTGAGATGGACATAAAGATTAGAGGAAATCCATAATTAAACATACTTGCTAATTCTTTTACGTTGTATTTAGGGATCATGTTTTTTAGTAGAATAGGTACGGTAATTAAAGTTGTTAAAACATTGCCAATAAGTGAACTAATTAGAATCCCTAAAATCCCAAGATTTTGATACTTTATGAAGTAAATATTTAAGCTAAGAACAACTATTATTTTGGAGATAGTAACAAAAATATATAAGTAGGGCTTTTCTTTTAATCGGATTAGATCCAATGAGATTAGATTTAGTATTTCAAATGATCCCGACGTAATCAGCACAAGGAAATATAATTTGTATGCTGATGTATCAAAGAAAAGAAAAGATAATGATTCATGAAATGGATACAATAAAACATTTAAGGAAAAAACAATAAGTAATGAAGTTATGTAAGTTGTAAATACGATAGATTTTAGTTTTGAGGCATTTTTTTCCACAGAGCACCACCTCATCATGGTAGTGGATAAACCAAAGCTAAACAGAGCTACGATAACCGTTGTGCTAATCTCTAGAATGGCAAATATTCCATATTCATTGATCGAAAGAAACGTGGTATACAATGGTAAAAGCACAAATCCAACTAGTTTTGTACTTATATTTCCTAAACTATAAATTAAGGTATGCTTAAGGATGGTTTTTAATTTATATAGCATCTAAAATCTTTTGAGAGATCTACTTATACTAATTTCTTTCACAATAAACAATGTAATAACGCGGAGTAAAAAACCTTAAAATAGGGCGGATACCCCATATTTTATCTGAACTAATCCATTTCTCACTTTTTTTAATTTCCCAACCCGATTTATTTAGAAGCATGTTAAACTGTTTAACTTCAAACTCATGATAATGTCTATCACATTCATTTTCTCCCCAGTAGGCTTGAGCAAACCATAATTTTAAAGGTAAAGAAGAAATTAACTTTTTGGCTTTGATTGATCTAAGAGCATTAAAAGGACAAATCAGGTGTTCAAATATTTCAAAAGCCGTAACAGCTTCAAAATTTGGATTAGTTACAACT
>PKTC01000204.1 GCA_002869305.1 Marinilabiliales bacterium | reverse complement strand
TGATTGAAATATCAGCATCCGGAAACTCATAAAACCATGAATCACAAACCAGATTATACATTTCCACGGAAGAATTATAGATGGTCCCAGATGCATATCCAATAATTTCCGCTAATTCTGCGTCAGTTTCGTTCATCCAATAATCCACGACCAGCTTAATATCATCGTCTATAATATCTTGGTTATTGTTAATTACTTCATAATTAAAATCCTGAACAGAATCCTTTGTATAATTGTAGTTAAATTCGAGCTTCGCATATCCCTCCATATTATCTCCACCACCAAGCAAAATAGAACCATAGTGATTGCGTGCTAATTCCTGATGACAATGTCCTCCCCCCATAATATAAATACCATTTGATTTAGCAACAGAAGCTATTTCCATTAATTCGCTTTCACATAAATGACTAATAAGAATTAAAACTTCAGCGCCATCTTGTTTTGCTAAAGGAGCATATGTGTTAATTGCATTTGTATAAGAGGTAAATTCGTAATCTTCTACGTATGCTGGAAAGGTTGAACGAGGTGTACTTAAGGAGGATAAACCTATTATACCAACCTGTATTCCATCAACATTCTTGATGACATATGGTTGAGCAAAAGCAGGAATTTCTCCTGTAACTTTCTCCCTAATATTTGCTGATAATAGCGGGAAACCCATCATTGCAAGGTTTGTATTGAGTCCTTCAACGGTAAAATCAAATTCATGATTGCCAATTGCAGCTGCATCGTATTCCATAGCATTCATAACTTCAACCATAGACTCACCTTGAAACCAGGTTGAAGATGCTGCACCGGTCCACATATCACCACCACTTAATATTAAAAAATTATCAGAACCATCATAACCTTCCTTATTCTTCCACAATCCTACTAATCCAGCAGCACCATCCAGATCGTTCACTTCCTGGAACCACCCATGTTCATCATTGGTATATAAAATAGTAATTTGAATTAAACTATCTGTAACTTCTTCTATTATCTCTTGTTCCGGGGATGAATCTTCCTTATCACATGATGAAGGGAAGAGAAAACCAATTATTATTAAGTATAATATTGCTCTTTGCATTTGGGGTTTGATATTATAGTTTCCAACAAAGTTAAGAAAAAAATATTTCAATTGACATGCAAATTAATTCATTGTTTATAAGGAAGTTATATTATTTTAACTTAAATATAAATACTTTAACTTATTTTTAAGTTGTTTTATTTAAAAATAAGTTGTACTATTGTGTCATAAATTAGTCACAAATTTCGTTCTATTAATAAAAACTATGGCAACAAGACCCACTGGAGAATTTAGTGCAGCCTCGATGGCAGACATTGCTTTTTTATTATTGATCTTTTTTCTTGTAGCAACAACGATGGATAGCGACACGGTTATGCATCGCGTCATGTCACCACCTTCGAATGAGCCACCACCAGAAATAAATGAACGCAATGTTTGGGTGGTATTGGTAAATTCTAAAGATCAATTAATGGTTGAAGGAGAACAATTACCAATTACTATGTTGAAAGAAAAAACGAAGGAATTTATCTTAAACCCTCAAAACAAAGAAGACCTGCCAGAAAAAAGAATTGCTATTGTTGAACCATTTGGCGAGATCGAAGTATCGAAAGGGATAATATCAATTCAAAATGACCGTGAAACTTCTTATGGAATGTTTATACAAGTTATGAACGAATTAGTAGCAGCAGGTAATGAAGTAAAAAATGAATTCAGCATTCAACAATTTGGAAAGGAGTACAAAAATTTACCGGATCATTTGCAAGCAGCTGTAAAAGATGCCGTACCAACAGTTATTTCAGAATCAGAACCTAAGCATGTAAACAATTAAATTATGACTACACTTACAAAAGCTGAAGAACGAATCATGAAGATTCTTTGGAAAATTGAAAAAGGATTTATAAACGATATTCTGGATCATTTTCCAGACCCGAAACCACCTTATAACTCTGTTTCGACCATCGTAAGAGTATTAGTAAAAAAAGACATTGTATCTTTTAAAAAGTATGGTAACACTTATGAATACTTTCCTAAAATTACTAAAGAGGAATATCGAAAAAGTCAGATGAGTAGACTTCTAAAAGACTATTACAACAATTCGTTAAAACAAGTTGTAAATTTTTTTTCTGAAAATAAGAATCTAGATGTAAAAGAGGTGGATGAAGTGATGCAAATGTTAAATGAATTAAAAAATAAAAAGAAGAATGGTTAAATTCTTATTATACCTATTTGAATCAGGACTTTGTTTAACAATCTTATTCCTGGTTTACATACTTTTTTTTAGAAAAGAAACCTATTTTAAATTCAACAGGTTTTATTTGTTATCCATTATGTTTTTATCTCTAGTACTTCCATTTATGCATATTAACATAAGTGTAAAAAATACACAACGATATGAATATGCAATTAATGAAATTGGGAAGTTTAAAACCTATTATGAGCAATTAATTGCAATGACTGATCCTGATTACTTAAGTTCTTTAGGAAGAACAGAAAACTCAGATTTTGATGAATTTAACCAGAATCAGATTGCAAGTGCAGAATCCACTATGGAAACCTCATTTTTAAACAATTACACCGAACATGAGTCTATGGGAGTTTATAAAAACACGCTTCATTTTTCTATGTCTCAGTTCATTTTCGTTATATATCTTCTTGGAATTTTATTATTCCTATCACGAATTTTTGTATTATTTCATTGGATTTTTAAAACGGTATCAAATAGCATTGTAGAGAAATCTGGTGGTATTAAAGTAGTTCGATTAAGCAAAAACCTTCCTCCTTTTTCTTTTCTTAGCTATGTTTTTTTAAGTGAAACTGTTTATTCCGGAAGCAAATCTGAGCAAATACTTGAGCATGAAAAAACACATATAAAACAACTTCACACCATCGATCTTCTAATAGCTCATGCTATGACTATTTTGCTGTGGTTCAATCCATTTGTATGGTTTTTACAAAAAGCAATAAAATCGAATCACGAATACCTAGCTGATAGCAAGGTAGTAAGTAAAGGTTATAGTTTATTCGATTATCAAGAATTATTACTAAACCAATTTATAAGCATTCCTTCTGTGCATCTTGTAAACAATTTTAACCTAATATCAATTAAAAACCGAATTAACATGATGAATAAAACAAAATCTGGGTTTATGGCAAAATTCAAAGCTTTGCTTATAATCCCAGCTGCACTTTTTGCATTCGTTATCTTTGCGAATCTTACCTTAAAAAGTCCTGGAAAAGCCCTGACCAACTTGTCTTTTTTTGAAATACAAGATAACTTGAATCAACTAAAAGGGATGTGGATCAATACATCTAATTCAAGCTATGGAATAAAAGTCTTATTTGAAAATAGTAAATTCTCGGTATTAGATGATTTCATTATGCTTAATGAATATCCATATCAGTTGGGAAAAGACCACATCATTTTACGTTCACCTAATAATGAAAAAATTGAACTTAAGTATGAAATTGCAGGATCTGAACTAAGAATATGGTGGAACGATGAATATTCAAGCTATAAAAAATCAAATTATAATAACTCATTAGAAGAATATTTGTCCGATATTGATCCAAATATTGAATTACCGGTAATTGAAAACTATAAACTTCTTCAAAGACTAGATCTTTGTATTGATGTTGTAATGACTAGTAACAAAATCTTCGTAAATAAGAAACAGATTTCTTTTGAAGAATTGGAACATGCTTTATTAAAAGAAAAATCTAAAATAAACCATTTGAATCATAATCTTATCACCATTAGTCTTTATGCAGATAAAAATCTTTCAATGAAATACATGAATGATTTACAACAAACATTGCGTAAAATAGGATTATTTAAAATAGCCCATATGGGGAAGGCAGCAGACACCAAGGTTTCTAAACTGCAAATGCGATACGTTGGAATGCCAAAAAGATTACCACCTCTCGATGCGATAATTGCAGATAGTGAAGAATTAAAAAAAGAAGGTATAAACATGTTTGATATGGATGCTACTGATATGAATATTTCAATGGAAGCAATGAAGTTAAGTTTTAAAGAAGCAGTTTCTGGATCCGAGAAATATATAGCCAATCTTTTTTATGACCAAACAACCATCTTAAATACATATGTTGGTTATCAGGATATGGCCCGCTCAGTAATTTATGATTTTAGAGAAAATTACGCATTAGAAAAGTACCAGGTAAGCTATGCTGATCTATCTTACATTCAACAAAATGAAATTAAAAAGAAATATCCACTTATTATCTCTGAGGCTGAAGCCTTTACAAATAAGAAATAACTGATAAAAAGCGCATCTAGACAGATGCGCTTTTACAATTTAAAAGGTTTACATACGCTCTTTTCCTTTTTAGAATACAAGCCACATTTCTTACACTCAAAATTAGCTTTCTCTTTTTTTAGTCTCTTTTTATCTTCTTTGCAAAGTTTCTTCGACATTTCAAATTCATTTATTTTAGAAACATTTTAATATCAAAAATGTTTTAATAAAGAGCGAAACCAAAGGTCTCGCTCAAAAAACTAATCGTAAAATAACCAAAATGTGAATTTATATTGAATTGTGTTGAATGGTCTTCCCTTTTAACTGATCATCAAGTTTACGCTTGGGACAACAAACTAAATATACAGTTAAAAGGGCCATGGATAGAATAATAAATAAATCAATTAGACCAAAATTTACTCTATTAACATATATCTCCAACCATACCTTCTGTAATAAATATGCAATTGGACCAACTACAAATCCCATAATAGCTAATAGATAGATATATGTTTTAGATATAACTATTGTTAATACATGAATTCCGATACCTAATATTTTAACCAAATCCAGTTCGTTTTTATAAGCATATTTTATTCCTATATAGCCCAAACAAATTATCAAGATAAATATGTTTATAAATAAAAATGCGCTATACACAACATCTTCCCAGATCATCTGTTCCTGCTTCATTCTATCTTGGAAAGACATAAGGTCTGATTTCGTTTCTATTTCATTATTTTTCGTTAACCATGGCTGCTCATTAAAATCAGAAAAAAAGGCGTACGCTAAATGATCAGAAGTTAACTGAAAAATTTTAGCCTTAGGCTTTGAAACAAGACATAAATTATCATAATCTTTAACAACGCCACATATAATAAGCTTATTATCTCTTTCATCAATTAATATAGTTCCTGGACAATCATCAACAGATCCTATTCCTAATGATTTTAATGCACTCTCATTAATATATACTAAACGTCCATCATCATGGTTCATAAACAAGCCTGGCTTCTCAGTAATTATAGTATAGTTAAAAAAATCAAAGTACTGGTCTGAAACATACTGATTTGCAATGAGAGTACCTTGACCATTAAATTCGGAGTATACTTTAATATTTTCTTCTGATTTAAATCCTGGAAGTGTTGATGAGAATACCAAGCTATCTGGCAATACAAATGAACTTTTAGAT
>PKTC01000426.1 GCA_002869305.1 Marinilabiliales bacterium | reverse complement strand
ATTTTGATTATACTTAGTACAACAGTCCATAATTCCTCACTATTTTGCAAAGTCGTTTCGTACATGCTAAAGTGCTGATAAATAACATCTACCAGGATACCATAAATATCATTTTGCTTTTGCTCAAATGCCGCATTGCCAATTCTTACAGGAGCTGAATTTTCATAACCCGACAGATGATCCAGGGTTTGTTCGGTCAGAGTTTTTTCTCGATTGATTCCATACATAATCTGAATTTTTTCATCTTTTTCGGGAATCAAATCAATAATAAAATTCAAATATCTTCTGGCAATATTCTCATGTCCTAATTCAGTCATTATTTTGATTACCATAGAGGCATCTCTAATCCAACAAAACCGATAGTCCCAATTTCTTATTTCACCAATTGTTTCAGGTAACGAGGTAGTTATTGCAGCCAGAACTGCTCCGGTTTTATCATAGCTTAGTAATTTTAATACCAGAGCGCTGCGTAAAACCTCATCGTTGTATTTTTTAAATCCCTTCGTTCGTTCCGACCAGTTTAGCCAATATACTTTGGTGCGTTCCAATTTCAAATATGCTCGCTCGACATTTTGCTCCAGAATCTTTTGGTTATAACTAAGCAAAAAATAGGCGTCGTCTTTGATCTTTATCTCTTCACTATTAATAACTTTATCATAATTAAGATTGGTATATAAATAAACTGAATTATAATTTCCTTCTTTGGTATAACTTTTTATATATCCTTTACTAATAATCGTATTTGTAGGATATTCTGCATATTCAAGTTTAGGATCGTATTTAACCCTAAAAACGGGACTGCCCGAAACATACTTTACAAACC
This sequence comes from Marinilabiliales bacterium, assembly GCA_002869305.1. GTDB lineage: Bacteria > Bacteroidota > Bacteroidia > Bacteroidales > UBA12077 > UBA12077. The sequence goes on along the minus strand of PKTC01000426.1, from coordinate 4,641 downwards.
GAATCACATCAGGAGGAGCGTAGTATTCGCTACCCTCGATCTTATATCGTGGCATAAAATCAACAATCTCAAACTGATCATTACCATTGATAAATTTTGTTACCAGAATATTGGTTTTGTAAATATATGATTGTGTTCTTTTATAATCGTCGCTAACTAAAATTTCGAAGCTACCTCCTATTTCCTTATCCAATAATTTTGCAAATACGGATGTTGAGTCAAACTCTGGCAGGCAACACCAATCCATTGATCCGGTTTTAGAAACTAAAGCTGCACTTCTGCAATTTCCAATAACACCATAATCTAAATTATCCATAGAATTATTAACTATTTAGTAAGTTTGTTGTAATACAAAAGTCTATATTTAATTTGATTTTTAATAAATTTCGGTTATATATATGACCAAATAAAAGCAATATTGTTATGAGCAAAATAATTATCGTCTCAAATCGACTTCCCTTAAATATAAAAATTGAAAATGACCACTTAACTATAGAACCCAGCGTGGGTGGATTAGCAACAGGTATGAGATCAGTGCACGAGGCTTATGAAAGTAAATGGATTGGATGGACAGGATTAGCAGAAGAAAATCTTAACTCAGAATTAAGAAAAAAGGTTAATGTGGCAGTTGAAAAAGAAGATTGTATAGCTGTTGATCTAAGCAACGAAGATGTTGATCTTTACTATTATGGATTTAGTAATAAAACTATTTGGCCGCTTTTTCATTATTTTACTGAATTTGCAGAATTCAAAAAAGAACATTGGGATGCTTATTGTAAAGTAAACCAAAAATTTGCGGATGTAATTACTAAGAACTGTGAAAAAGGAGATACCATTTGGATTCACGACTACCAGCTGTTATTACTTCCACAAATGATTAAAGATAAATGCCCAGATGTTTCTATTGGTTTTTTCTTGCATATACCTTTCCCGTCGTATGAAGTATTTCGCATTTTACCATGGAGAAATGAGCTTATTGAAGGCATGCTTGGAGCTGATTTGATCGGATTTCATACTTATGATTATGAAAGACACTTTTTTAGTTCGGTTAGAAGACTTCTTGGCTATGAAATCAATTTTAATAAGATCAACATTCATAATCGAATTGTAAAGGCGGACTCTTTTCCAATGGGAATTGATTATGATAAATTCCATAATGCAGCTCTTGAGCATCATAGTAAATCAATACGCGATAAATCAGACATCCAACAACAGCTCGATAAGCACATTTTAAATACACCTGACATAAAATTAATTTTATCCATTGATCGCCTTGATTATACCAAAGGCATAGCAAAAAGATTGCATGCTTTTGAGTATTTTCTTGAAAAATACCCAGAGTTTCAAGGGAAAGCATCTTTAGTTATGTTAGCAGTTCCATCGCGAGCAAACGTAGATCAATACCAAAAAATGAAAAGTGAGATTGATGAATTAGTTGGACGTATGAATGGTAAATTTTCTACTATAAACTGGTCGCCTATTTGGTATTTTTATCGCTCCTTCCCTTTCGATAATTTAATTGACTTATATACTTCTTGTGAGATTGCACTTTTAACTCCCATTCGAGATGGAATGAATCTGGTAGCCAAAGAGTTTGTTGCCTCTAAAGTTGATAAGAAAGGTGTTTTGATATTGAGCGAAATGGCTGGGGCGGTTAAAGAAATGAGTGAGGCTCTGCTAATTAATCCGCAAAATTATGAACAAATTGCTGATACACTTAAAAAGGCTATCCAGATGCCTGAAGAAGAACAAATAGAGCGAAATACAATCATGCAAAACCGATTGCAACGATACAATATTGACCGCTGGGCTTCTGATTTTCTAAATTCGTTAAATAAAGTTCTGGAAGATAAAGCTAAATATATTGCTAAGGAAATGAGTGCGGCCATTGTGAAAAAAATTCAAACTGCCTACAATAAAGCTGAGAAACGAATATTCTTCCTCGACTATGATGGTACATTAGTTGGATTTAAAGACAAACCAATTGATGCTTCGCCAGATAAAGATTTATATGGTATTCTAGACAAATTAGCTTCAAATCCAAAAAACGAAGTTGTTCTAATAAGTGGGCGCGATAAAGAAACTTTTACCCAGTGGTTTGGCAATAAAAATTATACCTTAATTGTAGAACACGGGGTTTGGATTAAAACTCCTAAGGATGATTGGAAGCTTATAGAACAAATGAAAATTGATTGGAAAGAAAATATTAAACCCATATTTGAATTTTACGTCGATCGCACACCAGGTTCTTTCATAGAAGAAAAAAATTATTCATTTGTTTGGCATTACAGAAAAGCTGATCCCGAGCTGGGAGCTATTCGTGCCAACGAACTAAAATACGATTTAAGCGGATTAATCTCTAACCACAACCTAGAGATTTTAGAAGGAAACAAAGTTATTGAAATAAAAAATAGTGGCATCAATAAAGGTCGCGCAGCCATGCATAAAATAAACAATTTGCATTACGACTTTATTTTTGGTGTTGGAGATGACTGGACCGATGAATACCTATTTCATGATTTACCTGCAAAAGCATATACTATTCGAGTTGGGTTAAAAAATACTTTAGCCAAATACAATGTGAATGAAGTCAAGGATGTTCGGGGTTTATTGGCTAAATTATCACAATGAAAAAACCTCAACATTTCTGTTGAGGCCTGTGGTACCACCTGGAATCGAACCAGGGACACACGGATTTTCAGTCCGTTGCTCTACCAACTGAGCTATGGTACCGATTGCTCGTTGGCGGATGCAAATATAATTTAAAATTTCCTTTTACAAAATATTTTTTCTCAATTTTTAAAAAATCCTATTTCAGTTAATTCTTTAATCTTTTTAGTATTTTGATTGTTAGTTTTTTATAATTTTGCAGCAGATACAATTTTAGCGATGGATTACGAGAGTTATACACTGGAGAACGGGATTAGAATCATTCATTTACATTCAAAGTCAGCAGTTGGTCATTGTGGTTTAATTATTAATGCGGGTTCGCGTGATGAAGAAGAACATGAGCACGGAATGGCTCATTTCATTGAGCATGCCATATTTAAAGGTACCAAAAAGCGAAAAGCTTATCATATTTTAAGCCGAATGGATGATGTGGGTGCCGAAATAAATGCCTACACTTCAAAAGAAGAAACAACGATTCATACATCATTTTTAACCACAGATTATGAGCGTGCTATGGAGTTAATTTCTGACATAACATTTAATTCGACTTTTCTAGGCAAAGAAATCACCCGAGAAAAGGAAGTAATTATTGAAGAAATTAATTCATACAAAGACGATCCTGCAGAGTTAATTTTTGATGATTTTGAAGAATTAATTTTTAAAAATCAACCTCTTGGAAAAAACATTTTGGGTAATCCAAAGGATTTAAGAAGATTTACAAAAAAGGATATTGAATCTTTTATCCATAAGAATTACCACACCAACGAGATGGTGCTATGTTCAGTTGGAGATATCTCATTTCAAAAATTTCAAAAATTAGCTGATAAATATTTTGGAAGGATCAAAGCAAACCCCAGGCTAAAAAAACGTTCTCGAATAGAGAATTATATCCCTGAGAAAAAGATAATTAAAAAACGCACTCACCAGACGCACTGTATCATTGGCAACATTGCATACAATTCGTTTGACTACAAAAAAATTGCTTTAACCTTACTAGACAACATGTTAGGTGGCCCAGGATTAAATTCACGATTAAGTTTATTACTTCGCGAAAAACATGGTTATGCTTACCATGTTGAATCAAATTATTCTCCATATTCAGATATTGGAGTTTTCTCTATTTACTTTGGTACTGACAAGGAAAACTTCGAGAAATGTGTTAAACTAATTAGAAAAGAATTTGAAACATTTCGAACAAAAAAACTAGGCATTGTTCAATTAAAAAAAGCTAAACGCCAACTTTTTGGACAAATAGCAATAAACTCTGAAAACAATGCCAATGTGATGCTGGCAATGGGAAAAAGTTTCATGCTTTTTAATAAGGTTGATGATTTAAAAAGAATAAAAGAAAAAATAGAAGCCATTACAGTTGAAGATATCCAGCATGTTGCCAACGAAATCCTGGATTTTGAAAAAATGTCGATGTTGGTTTACCAATAAATAACTATGTCTGATTTTTACTATAATATAGAAGAATACATTCTTAATCATTCCGATGATGAAGACCCTATTCTTGCAGAATTAAACCGTGAAACTAATTTAAAAATCCTTCGTCCAAGAATGCTTTCAGGCCATTTACAAGGAAAATTCCTGGAAATGATAAGCAAGATGATACATCCTGAAAAAATTTTGGAAATAGGAACTTATACAGGATACTCCGCTATTTGCCTGGCAAAAGGATTAAGAAAAAATGGAATACTTCATACCATTGAGATTAATGACGAACTTGAAGATTTTATTACTAAATACTTAAAAAAAGAACAACTTCATGAAAAAGTAAAGCTCCATTTTGGAGATGCCCGGAAAATTGTACCTGAGTTAAATGAGCATTTCGATCTGGTCTTTATTGATGCCGATAAGAAAGAATACATTGAATATTTTCAGATCATTTTAGATTTTGTTAAACCAGGTGGTTTTATATTAGCCGACAATGTTTTGTGGAGTGGCAAAGTGCTTGAAACTAATGTTCCT
>PKTC01000326.1 GCA_002869305.1 Marinilabiliales bacterium | reverse complement strand
AGGGCAAATGTTGTAATTTTGAATGCTGACCCTGAGGCTTCTCAAAAGTCGAAAGAGTATGTAGCAGAAGCGAAATTTTTGAGAGCATATTTCTACTTTGAATTAGTTAAATTTTTTGGTGATGTTCCACTTATTACTACTCAATTAGGTGCTGGTGAATACAATCAAGAAAGAACTGCTGCAGCCTTGGTTTATGAACAAATTGTTACTGATTTACAAGCTGCTATCCCTGACCTTGCTGTGGCTCCTTCAGAAAAATATAGGGCTACAAAAGGAGCTGCCCAAGCTTTACTCGGAAAAGTTTACTTATTTATGGCATCACCTACTTATCAGCAGCGTTATAGTTTTGAACTATCGGCCACTGATTATTACCAATTAGCTGCAACGCAGTTTCAAGAAGTAATTAATTCTGGAAGGTATGAATTAGAGCCAAATTATGATGATATATGGAGATATGAATTTGAACATGGTGTAGAATCTATTTTCGAAATTGAATATGCAAATATTGTACGTGGTGGTGATTGGGATAATGGACGTGTAAATGGTGGAAATATTGATGTTCAAATGAGTGGACCTAGAAGCATTTCTACGGATACTTTAAATGCGGGTTGGGGTTTTGATATGGTTACTGAAGATCTAATTGCGGCTTACGACGCAGAAGGCGATGCGGTAAGAAAAGATGGAACCGCTTACGGAGAAGCCTTCTTAACGTCTATTGGAGCATCGGGCTGGGACCAAAATGATGGCTACACAGGTTGGTTTAGTAAAAAAAGAGCTCCCTGGACTCACATTACATGGAATAGTGATGCTGTATGGAACTATGAAACAAATGAAAGAGTAATAAGATATGCAGATGTTCTATTAATGATGGCTGAAGCAATTGTTGGAGGAGCAACAGGCAATGCGGACTTATACTTTAATCAAGTTAGAGATAGGGCTGGATTAGCAGATATCACCGGTGTAAGCCTGGCCGATATTAAGCAAGAAAGAAGATTAGAACTAGCCATGGAGGGATTTAGATTCTTTGATTTAGTTCGCTGGGGCGATGCAGCTTCTGTTTTAGGCGATCGTGGATTTGTTCAAGGAAAACATGAAGTATTTCCAATACCACAAGAAGAAATTATAAACTCAAATAATACATTAATACAAAACGCTGGCTATTAATGCTAAGTAACTTATTATAAATTTAATACTAACTAAAATTTAAAACTATGAAGAACTATTTACTTACGATTATCTCGATTTTAGCACTAAGCATTGGTGCTATTGCACAAACAACTGTAGTAGATTTTGAAACAGTTCAAGATCCAAGAACTGAGCCATTTGATCTTAAAGAGTATGAAATAGCTGTTGCAAACCCTGACAAAACTGCACCAAATACTTCAGATTTTGTTGGAAAAGCAGTAAAACAAATCGATCCAGACGGAAACAAATGGTGGGGTGGAACCAACATAAGCTTTGGTGGTGAAATAGACCTTACAGGTAGTGATATCATGACCATTGATTGTTATGCAGAGCAAGCTGGTCCGAATGATACCATTAATTTTCGAGTTGAGGTTATTGATGAGTTTTCTGGTAATCCAACGGTAGCAATTGATGGATTTTACACTGATGCTACTGATACTGACGTTAATGTTTGGAAAACTATTTCGTATGACCTTTCTGGATTATCAGGATCATACACTAAAATAGTTATTTTCTTTAACTGGATTGGACATGCGCAAGATGGTGATGTATATTATTTTGATAACATCACACTACCTGGTTATACTCCATTTGGAAATGCTGATGTTACTTTTAATATTACCGATAAATTTAACAATGCAACAGATGTAGGTTTATTTATTGATGGTGTTGCATCTACTCTAACACAAACAGATAATGTTTATAGCGTAACAGAGAGCTTAGCATCTTACAATGTAACTCTTGGTGCAAGTGTTGGAGTATATGAAATAGTTTACACACACATGGCAAATGGTGTAGAAGTTAGAGATACTGCTACTTTACTTTGTGGAAATGTAGAAGGTACTCAAGAATTAATACAACTAATTATTGTTGAGGAAGAAGAAGATGGAACTGCTACTGCAGTAAATGTTGGAACAACTCCTCCAACCATCGACGGTACTATTGACGATGTTTGGGATAATGCTAAAACTCATACGTTGCAGGAACGCTCATGGTGGGGATCTCCAACAGGACTATATACACAGTGGAAGATAATGTGGGATATCGAAAATGTTTATTTGCTATATATTGTTGAAGATGCAACACTACAAAACACTAATACAACCAATGTATATGAAAATGATTGTATCGAAACATTCTTTGACATGAATCAATCGGCATCAGCAGGATATGATGCAGATGACTGGCAGATTAGAAGTATCAGAGGTCTTGACACCTGGACAGGATCAGCAAATGTAGATGATACTTGGGGTGCAGATATAGAAAGAGCTCAGGTTGAAACAACAGATCCTGTAGGATATGTTATTGAAATGGCTATACCTTGGACTTCTATTTCTGGCACATTCTTACCACTTGATGGAAAAGAATTTAACTATGATGTTTGCGTTGCCGATGTAACAGCAACATTAGGTACACGTGCATTTAGAGAAGCTTGGACTACAAACATAGATAATGCTTATAATAATACAACATTATTTGGAACAGTAACTTTAACTGATGCTACATCAGAGTTTACCGCAATTAGAGATGTATCTCAAATTCCTAATTTATCTATCTATCCAAATCCTGTTATTGATAGGTTAAATATTCAAGCAAGTAATATCATTAAGGATGTAGAAGTTTATGATATTATGGGACGTCAAGCATTAAAAATGACAAATATTTATAAAGGATCATTTGTTATGGATGTTAATGAGTTAGACAAAAATGCAATATATATTGTTAGACTTAAAGATATTCAAGGAAACGTTAGCTCAAGAAAGATTACAGTTCAATAATAATCCTAAATAAGAAGAGGCTGCTCTGCAGCCTCTTTTAAAAAATTATTTTTCTCATCTTAGTTTATAATATGATTTTAAAAAAAATTATATGGCTGTTTATTGTTTCATTGTTAGTTAGTCTAACAAATGAACTCATGGCACAGTCTTGTTACGAACTTGTTTGGAACGATGAATTTAATTACAATGGATTGCCAGATTCAACAAAATGGTATTTTGAGGAAGGTGGTAACGGATGGGGAAATAACGAATTACAATATTATACATCAAAAAGACTTGAGAATGCTCATGTTGAAAATGGTTATTTAACAATTGAGGCAAAAAAAGAAGATTATGGTGGCCGCGAATATACTTCTGCCAGATTAATTACTTATCCAAATGGTCATTCATGGCAATATGGTAAAATTGAAGCTAGAATTAAATTGCCATATGGTCAGGGAATTTGGCCTGCATTTTGGATGCTTGGAGATGGTATTTTTGAAGGTACTCCTTGGCCTGGTTGTGGCGAAATAGATATCATGGAGATGGTTGGTGGAGGAGAAGGTAGAGATGATAAAATCTATGGCACCATGCATTATGCAGATGACAACAATAATCATGCAGAGTATGGAGGAAGCTATCAATTAGCGAATGGGATATTTGCAGACGATTTTCACGTGTTTTCAATCCAATGGACAGAAACACAATTAACATGGTTTGTTGATGGTATTCAATATCATACAGCCAGCTTAACACCTAATTATCTTTCCGAATTAAAAAAGGAATTCTTCCTTTTATTAAATGTAGCCGTTGGAGGAAATTGGCCTGGTAACCCAAACTCAGAAACAGTCTTTCCTCAAAAAATGGAAGTAGATTATGTAAGAGTTTATCAGTTAAATACTGAGCCAGTAATTACTGGAGATACCATTGTAAATAAAGCGCAAAAAAAAATTGAATTTAAAACCGTTGAATCAGAAGATTTTACCTATAACTGGACTGTTCCGGTCGGAACAACAATTACCAGTGGTCAAGGAACTAACTCTATAGAAGTTACCTGGGGGTGTAATTCTGGAAATGTTACATGTCAGTTAGTTACAAATTGCAATACCTATGATTTAGTGCTTCCGGTTAATACCAGGAAAATTGAGATATCAGGAAATGAATCAGTAGAAGTATTTTCTGACAACAATAAATACATGCTACCTGAATTAAACGAAACAAGTTTTAATTGGAGTTTTCCTGATGATGTCAGTTTAGAGGGTGAAACAGATACCAACCTAGTTTTTTTAAATTGGGGATCAACAGCAGGTTATGTTATAGTTAACATCAGCAATAGTTGCGGTGTAGATAACGATTCAATTTACGTTGATATTGTTGAACAATTACCATTTCCAGATCCAAATACAAGACAACAGATACCTGGAACACTAAATGCCATCAATTTTGATGTCGGTGGTGAAGGCTTTGCCTATCATGATAGTGATCCTGAAAATCAGGGCAATGGGCTTAGACAAGATGAAGGTGTTGACACAGAATACAATGACGGTGGTCAAAATATTGGATGGATTGAACCAGGGGAGTGGGTCGAATATTCTGTTGATGTCGAGTCAACTGCTTTGTATAATATTGAACTGCGGGTGGCATCACTTTATGGCGGTGGACAAATGGAGATTCATTTTAATGGAGAAGATAGAACCGGGCAGATTTCAATACCAATTACTAGTTCCTGGACCTCCTTTACATCAATTTATTTAAATGATATTCAATTATTTGATACTGATTCTTTAATGCGTTTAAATTTTGTGGTGGGTGATTTTAATATCAGCAGGTTAATTTTTAACGATGCTAGTACTTCAGTTTACCAAATATCAAAGAATCTAATAGATATTAAACTTATTCCAAATCCTGCCAATAGTTTTATTCGATTAGTAAACCAAAAAGAAACGTTAAGTTACAATATAATTAATTTATTGGGCGAAGTGGTTCAGACAGGGATAATATTGCCTGATAATGTATTGGATGTTAGTAATTTGAATAAGGGATATTATATTCTCAATCTGAATAATAATAACAAAGCAAGTACATTAAAATTTATTAAACTTTAAGAATAATAGTAATGATAACACCAATCAAGCGCTATATCATTTTATTACTTGGAATAATCCTATTCTTTTCTTGCCATACTGAAAAAAGTCACAATACAATGAAAGATGTTGATTATAGAATTGATTCACTCTTGGAACAAATGACCTTAGATGAAAAGATAGGTCAAATGAATCAATTGATGAATTTTATTGATAGCATGCCTATAGATCCATATTTTCATAATTTAATTAAAGAAGGTAAGCTTGGTGCTGTTTTGAATGCTTTTTCTCCTGAAATGATTAATGAAATGCAAAGAATTGCTATAGAGGAAAGCAGATTGGGAATTCCATTATTGGTAGGACGTGATGTAATTCATGGATATCGTACTATTTTTCCTGTTAACATAGGATTAGCCGCTACATTTAATCCTGATCTGGTAAGAGAAACTGCAAAAATTGCTGCT
>PKTC01000005.1 GCA_002869305.1 Marinilabiliales bacterium | reverse complement strand
TAAAATTCCTTATTCCCATTGCAAACTGTGCCTGCCGGACTTAATAGTACTACTTTATTTAGTCTCTCGGGATGTTCCAATAAATACTGACCTGTTCTCCATCCACCATATGAATAACCTACCAGGTTAATACTATCGCCAAGTTCTAGCGCTGTAAAAAGTTCATCGAGCCATTTTGTGATAGCTTCCGAACTGTTCACTCTTTTTTGGTATACACTTCTACCCCAATCATAAATGTCGTCCAAAGCATAGGTTCTATAATTTTCCGAAAGAGCTTCGATATTGTATTTCCACATGATGGATGACCTGGCGCCTCCTGGTAATAAAACCAAAGGAGGAGCATCTTTCGGTCCACTAATACGAACAAATGTCTGGCCATGTGAAGTGTTTACCATTCTCTCTTCTGAATCAATTGGCCATTCTTTGGCTTTTGAATCGTAATAATCTAAATACTCTTTTTTTGCTATTTCCGATCGAAAAGGATGAAATTAGTTTCTATTAAACGCACTGGGGCCAGACAAATATGACTGGTAAATCCAAAAAATAAAAGCTAAAATTATTAATGTAAGAGTCACATAAACAATCCGTAAATATCTTAATATTGCTTTAATTGCAGATTTAATCTTTAAAATCGACTCTGATCGTTTTTTGAATATGTTTATTTTTAAATTTTGTGTCATAATATAATCTTCCTAATAAAATATTTGTTAAATAAATTTTCGTTCATCGCACTCATAAAATATAAAGTACTTTATAATACGTAGTTGTTTAAACTAAAAAAACGCATGGTTTTCTTAGCCGTTACTACAATAAAATATGAAATAATAAATTGAATCAAAGACTTCCGGTTTACTGTCAGAAATCTTATGGAAACTAGCAGATGGTTTCTGGCTTTTCGTCGGGAGATTTATTAGAGATATTATGATGTTTTAAAATCGAAATAATATTGGAATTTAAACTGGTGTTAGAATCTAAAACCTTATACTGTGTTAAAACCAATTGATTGTATGATAAGATTGCATATTTATATTTATTGAAAACAGGAACTTCGCAAACATTATCAAATGTATAATTAAAGTAATAATTGCTTTTTGATAAAAATGATTCGTTATTTGACCCATCTGACGATACTACTTCAATATATGTTGGATTATCATATTCGTAATGTTCCTCGGCTTCCGACAAATAAATATTAAGTCTTAAGCCTAAGATGATTAGTAGAAGAGGTATATTTAAAAGTACCTTATATGAAATTTTTTTACACTTCATTGACCAATAAATCTGGCTAAAAGTAGTTAACTTATTTAAAGATTTCAAATTTAAGTAATCACTAATGATTCCTTCTTAAACTTTCTTGACTTATGTCAATTTCAGGATACGATAAATTCTATGTAAAGTAATATAAACTAATATTTATAAAAGGTATTAATACAAACTAGTCAATATCAAAATATTATTAATAACAGCAAAAAATATCGAAACCGGCAAGATGCTACTAATCATATTAGGTCAATTTCTTTAATCACTTAGTTTATATTCAAATAATTGCTATGACTAATTAAATTAGTAATGCGGGATTTTTGAATCCTTACAAATAGTTATATATCTTACTATATAATAAGAAAACGTTTACCCGCATTACAAAAGTTAAATCTTAGAATATCTCACTTACTCTCTCCAATGTTCTTCCTTATTAAGCGCATTGGCACAAATAACTTTACCTTTATTAATTACAAAACCTTCTGAATTTAAGGATTGTACCATCCATGCATCAGCAAATTCTTCAGGAATTGGAAATGGTGCTGTATATCCTAATTTTTTAGCATCCGGAATAAAATCAAATCTTGGATAATAATCAATATGTCCTAATACGAAAACCATCTCAGAACCCAATTCTTTTAACCTTTTTAAGCCTTCTTTAATAAGCAAACCGCCAATTCCCTGCTTTTGATATTCAGGAATTATTGCTAAAGGCGCAAGAATATGAATTAATGGTTGATTTGAATTCATCTCATTCATATATACTCTTGTAAATATAATGTGTCCCACCGCTTTTTCATCATCAAAAGCTAATAATGAAAGAAAGGGTTTGGAGGTTTCATCATTCAATAAATCGGCTGTTAATTTAGCTTCTTTATCATTACCAAATGCTCGTTCTTCAACTAACATTATGTTTTTAAAATCATTATTATATGTTTCTCTTATTTGAATGTTTTTGTTTGTCATGATAATTTTGTTTTTTTAAAGCATACCAATTTTTGGATGCTCTGTTTTATAATGTTAACCTTAGTAATTAAATTTCAAATTAGTTAAAATTATCTAAATAAAGATTAACATTAGAAATCGCTTAAAGCAATTTCTTATTAAATAAATTATATTGAAATTTATATTAATGCGAATTTAATCCCATTAATATGGAGTTTGAAATATTCGACAGGTATTTTAAAATGATCTAATAGAATTATGTAATAATTCGAATATTAGACTGCCTGTCTACGATACCGAAATCTTATACCCTTTAAAAGTAGTTTTATTCATAGACTTCAAAGATAGTCTATTTTTACGATAGAACTCTTGACGATCGTCAATTATTTGAGAAGTAAATTGTTATAAATTCGTATGGTAACTTTGAAAATAAAGTTCCTAATCAAATAATAAGACGATAAAATGACATTTCAGAAAGATAAACCAGAAAAGAAACTTGAGAAAGTTAACCATAATCAATTTGAGTCAGCAAGCCGCAAAAGCTGGCTTAGATTAATAATAATACATCTCCTCATACCAGTGGTTCTGTTGATAAGCGGATGGGATCTGGCTTGGTGGCAGGCTTGGTTTTTTTCAGCACTGATAGTTGTAGCGGGTATCGGTCCACGTATGTGGGTAGAAAAAAGACATCCAGGATTGCTGGCCGAACGAAGTAAATTTGGAAAAGCACAGAATGTGAAACGGTGGGATAAAGTGCTTGCCCCATTAATGGCAGTGAGTTTATCTTTTCCATTATTTATTGTGGCGGGACTAGATCACCAGTTTGGGTGGTCATCAGCATTCCCGACATGGCTCAACATCTTGGGTTTTATCTTGATTGTGCTTGGATACACATTCTCTGGATGGGCTTTCACAGAGAACCGCTTCTTCTCAGCCGTAGTGCGTATTCAGACCGATCGAGGGCACAAGGTATGTGACAGCGGTCCATACAGGATTGTAAGACATCCTGGTTATGCAGGAAATGTTTTGGCAATGCCGGGCATTGTTTTAGCTTTAGACTCTTTATGGACATTCGTTCCGGTGATCGTAGCGCTGATCATTGCTGTGATTAGGACCTCACTGGAAGATAAAACTTTACAGGATGAATTGCCAGGGTATCGTGATTATGTGCGTCGTGTGCGTTATAGGTTGATTCCAGGTATCTTCTAATGACATTGAAATGCAGCGGTCTCCTACTTCAATTTCATACCCAAAGACCGTTGTAAAGTTTAATAGCCTGCTTTAAATCAGATTTCATTATTATTGAAAGACTATGACTGAATTATATGTATCATTAATAAAAAAGGGTGAATGCATCGTGAAACATGATAAATCTGCAACAAAGATTGTCACTGGGTCACCTAGAGAGTATGGTGGAAACGGTAAAGAATATTCTTCAACAGATTTGCTGGCAGCAGCACTTGGAACATGCATTGCAACAACAATTGAAGATATAATAAATAGGAATAAAATCAAATATGAAAATGTTGAGATAATAGTTAAGAAAGAACTCTTATTAAAACCAAAAAAAATCAAAAGTCTTAAGGTTGAAATATTGATCAATGAAAAAATTGATTTGAAAATAATAGATATTATTAGAAGATCGGCAAAAAGTTGTCTTGTTCACAAAAGCTTAATTGTTAAACCAGAGATTATTGTTAAAGCAGTAGTAAATTAAAAGAATATATTCCAAATAAATTATGTAGCCTTAATTTGTAAGTACGAGTTACAACATCTGGCAATAATGCAAACAGGTGTTTGGTGCGAGGATCAAATTTTACCTGCCAACCGTTATCGCAAATATATTTGCTCAAATTGATTAAAATTATGCCAAAAGTAACTATAAGACAATATCAAAGCTCCGATAAAGATTTTGTATGGCAACTTCACCTAAAAGGACTTCATCAAATGAATAGTTTTATTGATGATCCAAATTTAGACAAAGATTTACAATCAATTGAAGAAGTTTATATCAACAACAAAGGAGAATTTTTTATAGCCACTATCCATAATCAAATTGTTGGAATTGGTGCATTAAAAAAAATCGATAATGAACATGCTGAGATAAAAAGAATGCGTGTTGATCAAGAATTTCAAGGACAAAAAATAGGCAGTCAAATCTTAGATTCATTAATTCAAAAAGCTCAAGAATTAAGCTACAAAAAATTAATACTTGACACTTCAATAAAAATGCATGTAGCTCAAAATCTTTATCAGAGTAGAGGTTTCGACGAATATAAGCGGGATACAATTGGGGGCTTAGAAACAATCTTTTATGAGAAAGTTTTATAATTAAACATCGAGGCAAGAAAGCATCTGGTAACATCCATTTCTTAATACATGGGGTGTAGTGTTGGTTTTACAAGTATTTATTATATTTGTTTTAGTGTCAATGGATGACACTAAAACGCAGCAAGCTCTCCGCCAAATTTTAAGCTTGCACCGCTAGCTGCAATACATTAATAAACACATGATATTATGAGAAGTACTATTTACATTTCCGGAATTTTAGGTGGATTATTAATAATGATTGGTTTAATTGGGGCAATTACCGATTTTAATAATAATGCTCTGTTTTTAATTACTGGTTTAGCATTGACATTACTAATATTTATACCTTTATTGGTAATAGATAAATACAAGCATAACAAAAAAATAAAAAGTATCATAAAGTCCTACGCTGATAAACCCTCCAAGCCTAATTCTATATCCTCTGGCAAATCAGAAACCAAAGGTTGGAGCATGAATAATTCACCTTATCGGAAAAGAAAATCAGGACTTAATTGGAGTGGTGGAAGTGTTCATGGAGCTAATGCTTCAAGAGGTACAAGATAAACATCTTCTTATAAGCAAGGCTTTCAATTATGGAAATTTACAGTTTTTTGATAGAATAGAGATTTGAAATCTGCAGACACTTCTAGATACAATTTTAGCATGACATAAATACAACTGGCTAATTTCTTCTGGATCAATTCTAATAGTCAAATTCAAACTTTATTAGAAAGTATTTGTTTTCCAGTAAAGCAAAAAATTGGAACCGATGAAAGAATCGATGTTATTAAGCCTACTTTTTCTAATGGTAGATTGCAGCCCGACTCCGCAAAAGCAAATTGAAGGTAAATGGATGATGCATAAAATAATTCAAGATGGAGATGATGTTACGGATTTACATAATCCTTTTCAAGAACGTTTTGTGATCATGAAAGAGGATGGAAGCTTTGAAAGTGATGGACGACCCTATGGTAAGAATACAGGTAAGTATTT
>PKTC01000403.1:5574-6604 GCA_002869305.1 Marinilabiliales bacterium | reverse complement strand
AGCATATCCATTACACCAACTTCAGGGAAAGCTACCTTATACAATTCGGGCCGTTGATTAACAACAGCTCCAACCAATAAGCCTCCATTCGAACCGCCTTGAATTGCTAATTTTTCTGGATTAGTATATTCTTCGCTAATTAAATATTCTGATGCTGCTATAAAATCATCAAAAACATTCTGTTTATTCAATCGAATACCTGCCTTATGCCAGTTTTCTCCATATTCTCCTCCACCACGAATATTTGCAAGTGCAAATACACCACCATTTTCCAACCAGATCAATTTATCTTCTTTAAAATAAGGAGTATAGCTTTGATTAAATCCACCATATGCATATAATAAGGTTGGGTTTTTCCCATTTAGCTTTAATCCTTTTTTATGTACTATAAACATAGGTATTTTGATTCCATCTTTTGCTTTGTAAAACACTTGATTTGTTTCGTAATCAGCAGCATTAAAATCCAATTCTGGTTTAAAATATAATTCGTTTGCATTACTCACTACATCGTATTTGTACACTGTTGGCGGAACTGTAAATGATTTGAAAGTATAAAAAACTTCTTTGTTTTTTGTAGAGCTTTTAATACTACTAACACTTCCTATAGTTGGTAATTCAATATCCTGTAAGTAATCTCCTTTATTATTATAAAGCTCCAACTTGCTTTTTGCATCTTGCATATAAACTGCTATTATTTTATCGTCCGCAAGAGCGCAATCTTTTAAGACATCTTTTTTCTCCGGAATTACATCCACCCAGTTTCCAACATCAAGAGAATTAACATTAATCCTAACCAATTTGTATTTTGGTGCATTAAAGTTGGTAAGTACAATTAAATTGTCTCCCATTTGATCCAACACATTATACTTATAGTTAAAGCCTGTTGTTAATTTTACAAATGCATCCTTTTTTTGAAGATTCTTTACATATAAGTTATTCCCACTTGATGATTCTTTTTCATAAACAAATAAATATTTTTCATCACTAGAGACCTCAGCATTAAATAACCTTAGAGGATAATCTTTATTCT
>PKTC01000403.1:0-5514 GCA_002869305.1 Marinilabiliales bacterium | reverse complement strand
TACCTTTTGGAATCTGTTCAGCTCAGTTAATTCCTCACCCTCACCAGCAGCAGAATATCCACTGTAATAAAATCCATTTTTATACCAAGCAATATCTGAGAATTTCACCCACTTAACGCGATCTTCTAGGTCTTTTCCTGTTTTAATTTCTTTTACCAATATTTCATGCCAGTCTGATCCAGCTTTCGAAATCTGATATGCAATGTATTTACCATCATTTGATATTGCAAAATCTTTGTCCATAGCAACGGTTCCATCTTCAGAAAGTTTGTTTGGATCAATTAAAACAACAGGCTCATTATCAGCGCTTTTCCGCATATACAAAACAGGTTGATCCTGTACGCCATCTTCTTTAAAATAATAATATGAATCTCCTTTTTTTACAGGTGATGTAATCGTTTCAAAAGCAAATAGCTCTGTTAAACGATTTTTTATTTTTTCTCTGAATGGAATTTGAGCTAAATAATCAGCCGTTACCTGATTTTCTGATTTAACCCAAGCTTCGGTTTCGGAAGATCTGTCGTCTTCTAACCAACGATAAGGATCTTCGACCTTAATACCAAAATATTCATCAACTTGATCTACTTTTTTTGTATCAGGATATTGTATCTTATTTGAATCAGTACATGAAGTAAACCAAACTGTAAATACAATAAATAAGAGAAAAATCTTTTGTTTCATATGTTTAAATTTATTTATTATCCATCCAGTAAATTTATAAAAGAAATAATTGTTTTCAAAATTACGTCAATTAGGCAAAAACGAGCATTAGATTCACAAAAAAAGCAGAGCTAAACTCTGCTTCTAAATTATTTTTTTTCTTCTCTGCCTTGCTGGCCTTCAGAATCTTTCTTCTTGTCTGGTCGTTCAGGTCGAGGCAATAATGCCTTTCTGGAGAGTTTCAATTTTCCGTTTCGTTTATCAAGCTCAATAACCTTAACTTCAATCTCTTCTCCTTCTTTTAATACTTCGCTCACTTTTTCAACTCTACGCCATTCGATTTCAGATATGTGAAGTAATCCTTCTTTACCTGGTAATATTTCAACAAAAGCGCCAAAATCAACAATTGATTTTATTTTTCCCTGGTATACTTTTCCAACCTCAGGAACTTCAGTAATACCATTCACCATTCGTAAAGCCTCGTCAATTGCAGCTTTATCTTCAGCAAAAATATCAACAATTCCTGTATCTCCTTCTTGAGTAATGGTTATGGTTGTTCCTGTTTTTTCCTGAATATCCTGAATAACTTTTCCACCCGGGCCAATAACAGCACCGATCATATCTTTTGGAATAGTAATTTGAACAATTCTAGGAGTATGAGGCTTATATTCAGCTCTTGGCTCCGGAATAGTTTTAAGCATTTCGCCTAAAATATGCATTCTTCCTTCTTTAGCTTGGTCTAAAGCTTGATTCATAATCTCATAAGAAAGCCCTTCAATCTTAATGTCCATTTGACATGCAGTAATACCATCAACGGTACCTGTTACTTTAAAGTCCATATCACCTAAATGATCTTCGTCTCCCAAAATATCAGACAATACTGCAAATTTACCGGATTCCTTATCGGTAATTAAACCCATTGCAATTCCAGAAACAGGTTTTTTCATTTTCACACCAGCATCCATTAATGCAAGAGTACCAGCACAAACAGTAGCCATAGATGAGGAACCGTTAGATTCTAAGATATCAGAAACGACTCTAATCGCATATGGATTCTCTTCACCATTAGGAATCATTCCTTTTAAAGCTCTAAATGCTAAATTTCCATGACCAATTTCGCGACGACCTACACCACGATAAGGGCGAGCATCACCTGTAGAAAATGGAGGAAAATTATAATGTAATACAAACTTTTCTGTACCTTGAACTAAAACCTGGTCTACAACCTTTTCGTCTAGTTTTGTTCCTAAGGTAACGGTAGTTAGTGATTGTGTTTCTCCACGTGTAAAAATGGCTGAACCATGCGTTGCAGGTAAATAATCAACCTCACACCAGATCGGACGTATCTCATTTGTTTTACGACCATCTAAACGCATTCCCTCATCTAAAATCAAGTTACGAACTGCTTTTTTCTGAACATCATGGAAGTATCTTGCAACCAACATGGTATTTACTTCTTCCTCTTCACTCAGTTCTTCTTGTAATTTTTCTACGTACTCTTCTTCAGCCTTATTAAAAGCTTCCGAACGTTCGTGTTTAGCTTTTTGAGTTTTTGCTATTTCGTAAACCTGATCGTATAAATCTTTATGAATTCTCTCACTTAACGCTTCATCACTGGTCTCGTGAGAGTATTCACGTTTTACAATTTTTAATTCTTCTGCTAATTCATTTTGAGCTATACATTGCATTTTAATGGCTTCATGCGCAAACTTAATTGCTTGTAACATTTCTTGTTCTGATACTTCGTCCATTTCGCCTTCAACCATCATTACATTATCGATGGTTGCAGCAACCATAATATCTATATCTGCTCTTTCAAGTTCCTCGAAAGTTGGATTAACTATGTAATGACCATCCACTCTTGCAACTCTTACTTCTGAGATAGGTCCGTGAAACGGAATATCAGAAACACTTAATGCTGCTGATGCCGCTAAACCAGCTAATGCATCCGGCATAATATCTTTATCAGCTGATATTAACTGAACATTAACAAAAGTTTCAGCATGATAATCATCTGGGAATAATGGACGTAAAGCTCTATCGACTAAACGTGATACTAATATTTCATAATCTGATGGTCGAGCTTCACGCTTTAAAAATCCTCCCGGATAACGACCAAAGGATGCATACTTCTCTTTGTATTCTACCGACAAGGGCATAAAATCGACATCTTCTCTTGCTTCCTTAGCCGACACCACCGTGGCTAAAAGCATAGTACGCCCCATTTTTACTACAACCGAACCATCTGCTTGTTTTGCCAATTTACCAGTTTCAATGGTAATTTCTCTTCCACCACCCAGGTCGATTGTTTTTTCAATTAATTTATACATATTCTTCTTTCAATTTATTATTATTCTTTATCAAGCACAATATAGTAAGAAAAAAGGCAATTTTAAAATTGCCCTTTTTGTTTTATTTACGAATATTAAGTTCTTTTATCAGTGCTCGATATTTTTCAATATCTCTTCCTTTAAGATAATCAAGTAATCTTCTTCTTTTACCAACTAATCTTAAAAGAGCTCTTTGTGTACTGTAGTCTTTTCTGTTAGTCTTCAAATGCCCTGTCAAATGGCTAATACGTTGTGTAAAAAGAGCAATTTGTCCTTCTGTTGATCCTGTATTAGTTTCTGACTTCCCAAATTCTTTAAATATTTCCTGCTTTTTCTCTGCTGTTAAATAGCTCATACTTATACGATTTATTTAATAATTTCAATATATACACATTAAGATGCGCAAAAGTATTTATTTTTTTTCATATAACAACAAAAATGGATAAAAAAGTTTGGATATAATTATTCTTTAAAGATTATTCAATGCTTCTATTTGCTTAGACATAATACATTCAAACCGAAGAAAGTTCATCTCCATATTCACTATGCATATTTTCATTAACATGAAATCCTTTTTGTATTCATAATATCTTAAACTTTCCCGTTTTGCAAAAAATTAAACTTTATTGCTCATCTATTTTAAGGTATGAAAACGACGTAAAACTTTAAAATTGTAAGAATACTCCAAACAGTGGTATACAAAAAGACTTGCTGTTAAAAGTGCTGCGCCTGGCCATACTTGACAATTAAATTTCTGAATAAACCATGAAAAACTATTACCGATTAGTTTGAAAATGCAAAACCTGTTTTAACAGTGTTACATCAGACTTTTCAAGTTCTTACTATGCCAAATAGTGTAACTCCAACTTGCAGAACCTCCAATTAATGTAGTCTCAATATCCGCTTTTCCGTCACTTTCGATAACTGACTTTAGGTAATGTTCTCTTTTATTGATCTCTCTTTCGATATCTTTCTTCCCGCAAATTGATTTACCATGAGAAAGGATCAAGCTATCTATATCCAATGCTCTTATTTTTTCTAAACTACAAACATGCTCATTAAAATCTCCATCTTCACTTATATAGGGAATTATTGGTTTATCTTCATCATTTGACATGACCAGATCACCTACGTGAGCGAATCTATCGTTAATTAAAGTTATTAAGCTACATTTACTATGTCCTGGTGCCTCAATAAATGTCAGTACAAAATCGCCATATTTCCAGGTTTCATTATTATTAATTACCTTATCTGGGTGTTTATAATTGTGCTTAGAATCCCAAACTTCAGAACATTTCTTATAATTTTCCTTATAATGAACGCTGCAACTAAGTTGTGCATTATCAAATTCACTTACTCCTGCTGCATGATCTGGATGGTAATGAGATAGAATAACTTTCTCAACTTCAATACCTCTCATCAATAAATCCTCTTTGACTTGGTTTGCATGTAAAGGGAATCCAGTATCTATTAAAAATGCTTTGTCGCCATTTAATAGCGCGGTTAGATTAACTTCTATATCTGGATTATTTTCACCTTCCACAAATACATATTGCCATATGTTTGGCTCAATTTTTCGAATTTCTTTCATAGCAACCTTACTTTTATGCAATCTCTTTGTTGTGTATTAGCTAAATACTAATTTAATTCTAACATAATACTGTTATTAGAGCAAAGCTATGTTTAAGAGATTTTCTTTTTCTTGATCAAGGTCAAGAAAAAGAAAATATATTTAAGTTTAAAATATTGTCAGGTCAGGAAGGAAGATTTTATTAATTCTTTAACTAAACATCACTTTTTTAAGCTTTTGAATCTGTTCCGGATTTCCCAGCACAAACAACTGGTCATTCAATGAAATTTTTACATCGGGTGTAGGATTCACAATGTATTTGTTATCGGCTGTTTTTAAACCAATGATGTTTGCCCCTGTTTCTGATCTTATGGACCATTCTCCGATGGTTTTTTCAGTAAACTGTGAAGATAAATCCTGGCACGAAATTTCTTCTATGCACATTTCATCGCTTTCACGCAACATGATATACTCCAAAAAATCAACAATATCGGGTTGAGCAACCAGCTTAGCCATTCGTTGACCACCAATTTTATCTGGCATAATTACATTGGTTGCTCCGGCATTACGTAGTTTTTTATCGTTATTAAATTTAGATGCCCGACTAATTATTGTGATTCCGGGATTCATTGATCTGGCAGTGAGCACTACAAATAAATTGTCAGCATCATTTGGAAGTGCTGTAATCAAAGCTTTAGCTTTATCGATTCTTGCATTTAACAAGGTTTCATCTTCTGTAGCATCACCTTGAATATAAAGTAAACTAGCATCACCCCTAATATCCTCAATGGTAGCATCCTTATTGTCGACCACAACAACCTGGAATTTGTGTCTTTGGAGTTCTTCAATTGCCTGTCTTCCATTGCGGCCATAACCAACCACAATAACATGATTACTTAATTTTTCGATCCTGGATTTCACTTTATTATCTTTTAAATAGTTTCTTAAAACACC
>PKTC01000280.1 GCA_002869305.1 Marinilabiliales bacterium | reverse complement strand
GTCCTGATGGGTATAAAGGATTGGAATACGCCAAATTCACGCCAATTATTGTGGATGCAATAAAAGAACAACAAAATCAAATTGAAGAATTAAAAGAGGAAAATCAAGATCTTAAAGCAAGACTTGAAAAATTGGAAGAATTATTATTAAAATAAATTTTTGATTTTATATAAGCACCCAAATCTTGGATTGATTTGGGTGTTTTATTTTGGCTATAATGCTATTAAACAAATAGTTTATGTTTTATAATTAACACTCATTTAACTTGATAAGGCATGTAAATTTGCATAACTTGCTTTCTCTGTTTTTAAAAATCAAATAATTAAAAAATAATCATCATGAAAAAATTATTAAATATAATCGTAGTTGTTTTGTTGGGAAGTAGCTTAGGCTTGGCCCAAGCACCTAGTGGATTAAATTATCAGACAGTATTGAGAGATAATAATGGGGATTTGTTAGTTGGACAGAATGTCGATATTAAATTATCAATTCTTGATGAAATTGCAACTGGTACTGTTTTATTTGTAGAAACACACACAAAAACAAGCAATACCTTTGGGCTGATAAATATAAAAATAGGCTCAGTCGAAACCGAAAGTTTTTCAAATATCAATTGGACTGTTAATGATAAATATTTGAAAGTAGAGATTGATTTGGGAAATGGATTTATTGATATGGGAACTGTTCAATTGCTTTCTGTTCCTTTTTCGTTATATTCTCAAACAGCAGATTCATCCGGGGTTGCAGGAATGTCTTATGCTTCGAATATGGCAGGAGTAGCGGAGTATGCAGATTCGGCAAGAGTAGCAAGTATGGCATATACTGCAAATAAGGCAGATTTACTCGGATCAAATGGAGTTTATTCAACCAGTACAGATACTTTATTTGTGGTAAAAGATCATGATGGGAATGTGGTTTTTACAGTTTTTCCTGATGGGGCCGAGGTTATTGTTAATGAAACGGCTAAAGGTAAGGTTGGAGGATTTGCAGTGAGTGGGCGCAGTCCGGCTAAAGCAGATTTGAATATTTTAAAAGTTACCACAGATAGTACTAGAATATATGTAAATGATACTGTAACAGCTAAAGGCAAGGTAGGTGGTTTTGCTGTTAGTGGTAGAAGCCCTGGAAAGTCAGTTGGTAATGAACTATTATATATAACAGCTGATAGTACCCGGATATATGTAAACGAAACAAGCACCAAAGGAAAGGTTGGTGGATTCGCTGTGAGCGGTCGAAGTCCTGCAAAGGGTACTGTGCAACCTATGTTTTTTACTACCATCGACAGTACTAGAATATTCACACAAGATAGTATAAGTGGTTTTGGAATAAGAGATAACAGTAAGGGAAATGCAACCAGTTATATGCAGTTAACACCTTTAAACTACTTTATTGGACATAGGGCAGGAGAGTCGATAACATTAGGTAAATACAATACTTTTATTGGTTACGAAACTGGTCTAAATTCAACCTGGGGTAATGGAAATTTATTTTTAGGATTTAATGCAGGGCGTGGTAATATCGATGGAGCATTAAATGTTTTTATTGGTAATGGAGTTGGTTATAATTTTACAGGAGTTGATGATGGTGAAGAAAACATATTTATAGGTAATAATGCAGGGTATGCTTGTATTACAACAGCAAATTCAATTTTTATAGGAACCCGGTCAGGTTATTACTGTGGTGCATCTTATGGTAACACATTTATAGGAGACCGAACAGCCTCATTCGGAATTGCCGGTGATAACAATACAATATTGGGTTCAGCAGCAGGCTTTAGAATATCAGGAGCCGAGAATGTTTTTGTTGGAGCATATGCAGGAAATGCAACTACCTATGGGAGTTTAAATACTTATATTGGTTATAAGGCAGGAATTAATAGTACTGGAAAGAGGAATGTTTTTATTGGAGCAAATGCCGGTGCCAGTGAAACAGGATCGAATAAATTATATATTGCTAATAATGCTGACTCTTCGTTAATTACCGGAGATTTTGTTGCACAAGAAGTGTTTATTGATGGAGATTTAACAGCTACAACTGTTACTCCTTCAGATGTAAACCTTAAAACAAATTTAGCTCCTATCCAATCAGGATTAAAGCTTTTAATGACTCTAGGTGGCTATTATTTCAACTGGAATGATAAAGCCCATGAAGAGTTTAATTTCTCAACAGAGGAACAACAGTTGGGAATTATTGCACAAGATGTAGAAAAAGTCTTTCCACAAATGGTAAAAACCAACTCAAAAGGATACAAGGTAGTTGAGTATACTAAGCTTTCTCCTGTAATTATTGAAGCAATTAAAGAGCAACAAAGTTATATTGAGGAATTGGAAAGTAAAAATAAACAACTTGAAGAACGACTTAAAAAATTGGAAGAAGTAGTTTTTAAATAAAATAATTTTGGAAGTGTTATAAATTCCCGAAGAGTTATACTTTTCGGGTTTTTTTATTAATTTTTCTATAATGTAATTAGGTGAATTATTGTTGGTTACTTGAATTGAAATGAATAATTACATAACTTGTAGTTTAATCTTCGAAACAAACAATTAATATAAACACATCATGAAAAAACTATTTTATGTAACAATATTTTTGTTAGCGATAAATCAATTAGCGAATTCGCAGGTTCCTAATAATTTCAACTATCAGGCTGTAATACGAAACGATGCAGGTGAGTTAATAACAAATCAGAGTATTGATGTTCGTGTATCCATTCGAGATAATTCTGCAACAGGGTCAGTTCTGTTCAAAGAATTACATGCTGAAACAACGAATGCATATGGAGTTGTAAATTTAATGATTGGTGATGGTTCAGTTGAAACTGGTAACTTCGATGAAATTAACTGGGGTGAAAATAGTAAGTATTTAGAAATTGAGGTTGATGAGGGTAATGGCTATGTAAACGTGGGTACGGTTCAATTACTCTCGGTTCCTTATTCAATTTATAGTCATATTTCCGATTCTTCTGGCATTGCTGAAATGTCTTATAATTCTAACTATGCTAATGAAGCTTATACGGCCAATGTTTTAGGTTCAAGTTCTGTTTATTCTACAACATCAGATACTTTATTTGTAGTTAAAGATCACGATGGTAATGTGGTGTTTGCTGTTTTTCCGGATGGAGCAGAAATTATTGTAAATGAAACTGCTAAAGGCAAAGTAGGCGGATTTGCTGTAAGTGGTCGTAGCCCTGCAAAAGCTGATATGAATATTTTAAGAGTTACTACCGATAGTACTAGAATATATGTAAACGATACGGTAAGTGCCAAAGGTAAAGTAGGAGGATTTGCTGTAAGCGGCCGTAGTCCTGCAAAATCTGTTGGTAACGAACTATTATATATAACAGCAGACAGTACCCGAATTTATGTAAATGAATCAAGTTCTAAAGGGAAGGTGGGCGGTTTTGCAGTAAGTGGTCGAAGTCCGGCAAAAGGAACTGTACAGCCTATGTTTATTGCAACAACTGATAGCACAAGAATTTTTACACAAGATTCAATAAAAGGATTTGGAGTTAGAGATTTTAAAAATGGAAATTTATCAAGCTATATGCAGTTGTCACCTTTAAATTATTTTATTGGACATGAAAGTGGCTTAAAAACTACAGGAAAGTATAATAATTTCTTTGGTTACCAATCTGGTTTTTCAAATACTACCGGTAGTAATAATGTATTTATGGGTTATCAAAGTGGTTATGGTATGGAAACCGGGTTAAATAATATAATTCTTGTACATCAAGCAGGTAAACTTTCAACTGAAGGGAATTATAATGCCATTATAGGAGCTTATGCGGGATATGAAAATAATGGAGATTATAATGTTTTTATTGGTTATCAAAGTGGGTATAGTAATGTAAGCGGCGCTGATTCAAGATATAGCAATTACAATACTTTTATAGGATATCAGACTGGGAAATCAAACACAACGGGTTGGCATAACCTAATTATTGGATACCAAGCCGGATTAAATAATCAAACTGCAACTAATCAGTTTTTTATTGGAGATAATTCGGGCGAGAATCTAACTGCCGGATATGCAAATACCTTTTTGGGACATTTAACAGGAAGGTTTAGTACAGATTGTCAGAATAATACTTTCTTAGGTTATCAATCTGGTTATTGGAATGAAACAGGAGACAATAATGTTTATATTGGGAATATCTCTGGGTGGAAAGTATTAGGAAGTAATAATACGTTTGTTGGTACCAGCACAGGCGGAAATAATGTTAATGGATCGGGAAATGTTTTTATTGGCTATGCTGCAGGATATAATGAACTGGGATCTGATAAGTTATATATTGACAATTCTTCAACGTCATCTCCTTTAATTTATGGTGATTTTACAAATGGAAGCGAACGGGTTCAAATTAACGGAGACCTTCATGCAACTGGAGATATTACTTCTGGAGGTACTACTGTAGTGCCTGATTACGTTTTTGAGAATAACTATGAACTTGAAACGATAGAAGATCATGCTAATTTTATGTGGACAAATAAACATTTACCAGCTCTCAAAAGTGCTGCTCAAATTCAGAGTGAAGGAAAATTTAATTTAAATGAAAGACGAGAGCAGATGCTTGAAGAACTGGAAAAGGCACATATTTATATTGAACAACTAAATAATGAAATAAAGTTGATAAAATCGGAAAATGAAGTATTAAAACAGAAGGTTCATGAAATATTAGAACTTCTTGAAAGCAACTAGTTAAACATCAAAATTTTTGCTTTTTTAATAAATAAGCGCTACTTTACTCATTCACCCAAAATTTATACGCCATGAGAAAGATAGCGCTAATTTTCTTTATTTTAGCATTAATTAGCTTAGTCGTTAATGCACAGGTTCCTGAAAAAATTAATTATCAGGCGGTACTTCGGAATTCTACAGGTGAGCTTATAATTGATCAGAATGTCAGTTTAACGCTTAGTATCTTAAATATTTCATCAACTGGTGAAGTTTTGTATAGTGAGATACATTCTACTACTACGAATGCTTTTGGACAAGTCTCTATCGAAATTGGTGGAGGGACTGATATTACAGGAGATTTTTCTACAATAGAGTGGGGTATTAATGATAAATATCTAAAAATTGAAGTTGATGCCGGAAGTGGATTGATAGATCTAGGCACATATCAGTTAGTTTCGGTTCCATTTTCTTTATATGCTGAAAGTGCGGATTCATCCAGGGTCGCAGGAGTGGCTAATTTTGCTAATACAGCAGAATTTGCGATTCAAGCAAATAATTCTATTGCATCTGATGTTTCAGAATTTGCAGATTCATCCAGAGTATCAGGAATGGCATATACTGCAAATAAGGCAGATTTACTCGGATCAAGTGGAGTTTATTCAACAAGTACCGATACATTGTTTGTAGTAAAAGATCACGACGGAAATGTTGTTTTTGCGGTATTCCCGGATGGAGCTGAAATAATTGTTAATGAAACTGCAAAGGGGAAAGTTGGAGGATTTGCCGTAAGTGGCCGAAGTCCAGCTAAAGCTGATATGAATATTTTAAGAGTAACTACAGATCG
>PKTC01000279.1 GCA_002869305.1 Marinilabiliales bacterium | reverse complement strand
AAGTGTCCATTATTGAAACCAATTCTGAAAATGTCGTTGAAAAAATTACCACCACCAATGGGAAGTTCAATGCCGAGCTTAACCCTGGGGATTATAGGATAGTTATCCATGGCGATAATTACGAAGCTTATACTGATGAATTAAGTATTCCAGAAAATTTT
The DNA here is from genome assembly GCA_002869305.1 of Marinilabiliales bacterium. Lineage (GTDB taxonomy): Bacteria > Bacteroidota > Bacteroidia > Bacteroidales > UBA12077 > UBA12077. Next base: position 5,361 of record PKTC01000279.1, on the reverse strand, counting down.
AGTGGTAATAATTTTAGTTATAGTGCTGCTGTTAACCCCATCCAGATTGAACAGGAAGAATTGCTTGCTGAAATAATTGAAGAACCATTAACTGAGCTCCAGGTTGAACAGACGATTCCAATTGAAAAGCAAGAAGATGAGAAAATACAAGAACCAATAAAAGAAGAACCTTCTGAAAAACAAGTTGTTGAAGAGGTTTCAACACCTAAAAAGGAAGAAACGATTCCGGAAAAAGAGATCATAAAATACGTTCCAAAATCTAGTTCTTCAACTACCGGAAAAAAATCCTATTCTGTGCAATTAATGGCTCTGAAAAATCCTGTTGAGGTTGATTATTTTAAAGATATTGATCATGTAGTACTTACAAAATACCCAGATGGATTCTATAGATACACTGTAGGAAACACAACCTCATATGAAGAAGCTCGAAATATTAAAAATGAAATAAACAAACTTGGTTATAAAGATGCCTTTATTAGAATCAATGATGAATTAAGATCAAGCTATACGATACAGATTATGGCACTCATTATTCCTGTTAAACCAGAATATTTTAAGGATCTGATTAATGTTGTTGTTACTAAAGGTGCAGACGATTATTTCAGATATACCATTGGTGATTACGATTCATATGAAGAAGCAAAAAGCGAGCTAAACAATATTAAATATATAGGGTATTCCCAGGCTTATGTGAAAAAAACAAATAATTAAAAAGAGCTGCAAAGCAGCTCTTTTTTTATTCATATCTGAGTGAGTTTGCTGGATTTTGCATTGCCGCTTTGTATACTCTCCACACAATAGTTACAATTGATGCAATTAGAATTATGATTACAGGAACTCCAAAACTCATAAAGTTTGGATCCATATGTTTTGCAAATACACTACTCATTAATCCTTTGGTGGCAAAGTGTCCTAAAACACAACCTAAGAATGATGCAAATATTATAATAAATAAGAATGGCTTAGTGATGATAAACATTATTTTTTTAACAGAAGCACCATGAACTTTTCGAATACCCACTTCCTTTGTTCTATTGAGAACACTTAAACTTACTAATGTATATAAACCGATGGCAGATAACAATAATGCACATATTGCAAGAAAAATAAACATAATTTTTATATTCTTATTTACCTGTTTCGATTCTTCCAGCAACTCTTCCTGATATCGCCCTTCATAAGGATAATTTGTTACTAATTCTGCCCATTCTGCCTTCAGATAATCATTTACTTCTGACAAATTGCTCCCTGAAGTGCGTATTACAAATCTACCATATTCTTCTTCTGATGCTGCTCTGCATATTAATGGTTCAACAGGCGCCCATACTCCATATAAATAAACATCACTTGAAACTCCAATTATATGCAATGGCAAGGTATCATTCACATAAACAGTTTTACCAATTGGATCATCGAACCCAAAATCATTCACAAATTTTTCATTAACAACTACATTATTATCTGCAACATCACCAGATAAGTTTTCATGATTAAATCCTCTACCCTTCAGTATTTCAACCTTCATCGCTTGCAGATAATCATATCCTATATGCATGATATTAGTTTCAATTTGCTCATCTAAATACTTAATCGACCTATTATAGTTGCCGTAGCCAATATGATAATCTGTTCCGGCATACATTTCGATTTTAGGGTTTTCTTTAATTACTGATTCAAATGGTTTGTAATCATTTTTATTGTGCATGCTAAGTACAATCAGGTTATCCTTATCATATCCTAAATTCATTTTATCCTGAAATACAGCATTTTGAGCAAACATAATACCCATCACCAAAGCACATATTGAAAACAGATATTGAAAGAATAACAATATCCGTGAAAGAACATTTTTATTTTTAAGTTTTAAATTATCTCTAAATATTTTTATTGGATTGAACCTACTAACATAAAAAGCAGGATATGCACCTGCTAGTAGGGCAGTAAAGATCCATAAAATAAGAATGAATATAATTAAGGTTGGCTCTTTACTAAAACTAAATTCAAGCTCCATATATTCCCACATACTCGAATATTCAGGAACTAAAAAACCGGCCAATCCAATACCTAAAATAATCGCAATTAAACTAACAACCATATTTTCGCTTATGAATTGGATGATAATATGTTTTCGCAATCCTCCAAATACTTTTCGTAAGCCTATCTCTTTCAATCGTTTTCCTGCAAAAGATATGGCTGAATTCATAAAATTAAATGCTGCAATGATTAATATTACAATAGCCATCATAGGTGGGACTGATACAGCGGCATGGTGAAAACTCTCCCATAACCAATTTGCCCAAACCTCTCGATCATCTGCAACATCTTTTAAGGGTTTTACAAAGAAACTTGTAATTTTCCAATCTTCTCTGGCATCGTTTTGCACTGAAAGGTACTTCTTTAATTGCTCGTTAATTTGAGGAACATTCTCATGATTTCGAACAAGCAGAAAGGTTGCAGCTACCCAACTATCCCATTTATCGGGTTCAATTTCCCACATATCCTCAAAATTTTCCAGTTGTGTTAACAACTCATGCCTAAAACTGCTGTTCAGAGGCAAAGACTTAAATATCCCGGTTATAAGAAATGTGGTTTCAGTATCTTTATCGTTAATAATTGAAATTACTTTCCCAATTGGATCTTCATCGCCAAAAAATATTTCAGCAATGCGATCGCTAATCAAAATATTTCCTTTTTCTTTTAGAGATTCAGCATTCCCATTTATAATTTCAAGATCAAAAACATCCCCAAAATTAGGATCAGCATATCCTATTCTTTTACTAAAGATATTTTCACAATATTTTACAGGTGAATAAGAATTTCTATATCTGGTTATTTGCTCTACTCCGGACAGATCTTGTCTTAATAAGGGAGCTAAGGCAAAAGGCGTGATTCCATATTCCTGCTGTCTATTCTGTATTTCTCGGGTTATATTTATTTTGTAAATATCTTCGTAATTAGTGTTTAATTTATCCCAGTCATAGTCGTATTTACTGTTTAAGTATGCCGTTATACATAAAGCAAGTGCTACTGCTAAGCCCAGAATATTTATCCCTACAAATAAAAAATTCTTCCATAAATAGCGAATGGAGATCGTTATAAAATTTCTAAACATGACTTTCCTGTTTTAGTAGTATCTTATAAAATTAAAAGCAATAATAGATAATTACAAGGTATTCCTCATAAATCATAGTTATGATAACATGAATTAACAAAAATCTGTTTTGAACTGATTTCTAATTAATTTTATAAAAGACGCTTTAATACAAAATTAGTTGCATAAAAAAAGCCATCCTTAATTAGGATGGCTTTTTAAAATATATTTTGAAGTTACTTCAATTTCTTCTTCACCTCAACTTCGTTGTATCCCTCAACAATATCACCTACTTTAATATCATTAAAGTTCTCAATATTCAAACCGCACTCGTAACCAGAAGCTACTTCTTTAACATCATCTTTAAATCGTTTCAATGATCCTAAGACTCCTGTGTATATTACAATACCTTCTCTAATAACACGAATCTTGGTATTCCTGTTTATTTTCCCTTCTTTCACCATACAACCAGCAATTGTACCAACTTTCTTAACTTTAAATATTTCTCTTACTTCAACTGTTGACACAATTTCTTCTTTAATATCAGGAGATAGCATTCCCTCCATCGCATCTTTAACCTCATTAATAGCATCGTAAATAACTGAATACAATCGAATATCAATTTCTTCTTTTTCTGCTAATTTACGTGCATTCATTGATGGTCGCACCTGGAATCCTATGATGATTGCATTCGAAGCGGCAGCTAACAAAACATCTGATTCTGAAATTTGTCCAACTCCTTTATGAATAATATTAACTTGTATTTCTTCTGTACTAAGTTTAATTAATGAATCTGACAATGCCTCAATAGAACCGTCTACATCACCTTTAACAACAATGTTTATTTCCTGGAAATTACCAATTGCAATACGACGACCAATCTCATCTAAAGTAATATGCTTTTGAGTTCGCATACTTTGTTCACGCTGCAATTGCTCGCGTTTATTAGCAACTTCACGTGCTTCTTTATCGCTCTCCATGATATTAAACTTGTCGCCAGCTTGCGGAGCCCCATTTAATCCAAGTATTTGCACAGGTGTTGCAGGTCCTGCAATTTCAATTCGTTTTCCTCGTTCGTTATACATGGCTTTTGCATGACCAAAATAACTTCCAGCTAAAACAACATCTCCTATTTCTAATGTACCAGCCTCAACTAAAATGGTAGACATATATCCACGTCCTTTATCAAGCTCCGATTCAATTACAGTTCCTAGTGCTTTTTTATTTGGGTTTGCCTTAAGATCTAACATTTCTGCCTCAAGTAATACTTTTTCGAGAAGTTGTTCAATGTTAGTTCCTTGTTTAGCAGATATGTCTTGAGATTGATATTTCCCTCCCCATTCTTCAACAAGATAATTCATATTTGCTAATTCCTCTTTGATCTTCTCAGGATTTGCTCCCGGCTTATCAATTTTGTTTATCGCAAATACAATTGGCACACCTGCTGCGCTAGCATGATTTATTGCTTCAACAGTTTGAGGCATAACATTATCATCTGCAGAGACTACAATTATTGCAATATCCGTTACTTGTGCACCCCGAGCACGCATCGCTGTAAAAGCTTCGTGACCAGGTGTATCAAGAAATGTAATTGTTTTTCCATTATCTAATTCAACACTATAAGCACCAATATGCTGAGTAATTCCTCCCGCTTCACCTGCAATTACATTTGCTTTTCTAACATAGTCTAATAACGAGGTTTTACCATGATCAACATGACCCATTACAGTTACAATTGGAGGTCTTGGGAGTAAATCTTCTTCATTATCCTCCTCTTCTTTAATTGCTTCCTGAACCTCAACACTAATGAATTCGACTTTATAATTGAACTCATCAGCAACTAGAGCCATTGTTTCAGCGTCTAATCTTTGGTTAATTGAAACTAATAAGCCAAGATTCATACATACAGAAATTACATCTGTTGCAGGAACATCCATCATGGTTGCAAGCTCATTAACAGATACAAATTCGGTAACTTTCAGAATTTGCTTATCAGCCTCTTGCTTTTCTATCTCCTCCTGCTGTTTTTGACTTATTGCATCTCTTTTATCTCTACGGTGTTTTGCACCTTTAGATTTACCTTTAGTTGTTAAACGAGCTAATGTGTCTTTAATTTGCTTTTGCACATCTTCTTCACTAATCTCGGGGCGGAGTTGTTTCTTTTTCTTTTTCTTAGACTTAAACTGTTCTCTATTATCGGTCCTTTTTTCTTGAGGTTTTTTTCCTTCGGTACCTTTAGCTACATCAACTCTATCTTTGTGGATTCTCTT
>PKTC01000451.1 GCA_002869305.1 Marinilabiliales bacterium | reverse complement strand
TAATAGCCCTAATAATGCTGGTTTTAATGGTCCAGCATGCATGTATTGTTGATCAGAATAAGTATAAAGAATCAGATATATTTGAGGAATTTGAGACCCACCAGGGGTTTACGATTCTTCATATTCCTCCTGTTTTATTTAAAATAGTATTTTCACTATCTGATGAAGATAAAAATGAATCGAAAGAGCTAATAGATAAAATAAAAGTTGTAAAAGTTTTATTTTTTGAAGAAAAAGATAATACGATCAAAATTTCTGAGCTTAACTCAAGTATTAACGAAAATATTAAAGAATTTCAGTATAATTTGTTAACAAGGATAGCAGAAGAAGACAATGACATTTCAATTTATATTATAGACAAGGAGAAAGTTATCAATGAAGTTCTAATAATAATTGAGTCAGAAAAAGACTATCTTGGTTTAAATCTGATTGGTGAATTAACCAAAGAAGAAGTTTTAAAAGTATATAAGCTTATTAACACACAAAATATTCAAAATATTGAAAATTAGCTAATTAATAAGAGATTTTAGAAAGATAGAGTGGGACAGTAATCCCGCTCTTTTTTATTTTGGCACGAAACTTGAAAGTTGCATCAATGAAACCCAAAAAAAAAGTTCACGTATAAAAATTTAGTTTAAAAATAATTTGCACGAAACCTTTTGGCAAATTTTCACATCTTAAAACAATAGGAACTAACTTAAATTAAATATAAACCAAAACAATAAACTATGAAAAACATGAAGAAATTAACTGTATTAATGCTAATGTTTGCTTCTGTATTCTTCTTTGCTTGTGAAGATGATAGTTCAGACCAGCTTTCAAAGGAAGAAGTTAAAACCGAATTAAATAACCTTGGTAGTGATATGTCAGGTTATATGGAAGAAATGATGAACTCGGATGGAATTGCTGCCATGGATGATTTAATGGCATTAATGGCTTTAGATGATCCGTTTACTGATGTTAAATTTACAAAATCTTCAGTAATACCAAATATTAAAAAATACCTTCTTCCAGTTAATCCGGAAAAAAATCAAAAATCAGCTTATGAAGCAGAACCATTTAATTTTGATTTGTGGGTTGGCACATATGACTGGGATGCAGCTCATAATATGTGGGTACCAAATTTTGGAAATCCATCAGACAAGATTATTCTTAACTTCCCAACTGAAGGCAGTGCAACAAATAATGCTACAATAACCATTCATAACTATGATGAAGTTATGGTTACTTACTATGATGACTATTATCAAACTAATATTGAGGATTACTATCCAACAGATATATTAGCTGATCTGTATATTAATGACGTTAAAATAGTCGAGATTGATTTAAATGCTACATGGGAAACTACAGGAGATGCTGTTGGAGATCCTAGTTCGTTTGATATAAGTGTTTATTTGGTACCATTCGAATTCACAGGTACTTTTAATCACACTGCTACAGCTGCAAGTATAGATTTTGCTATTAACTATGATGGAACTAGCATTTTCTCAGCAGGAGTTGATGCTACTTTCGCAAACTCTGATTTTGATAGTCCATTAACTATTGGTGGTTATTTGCAGTTATTAGCTGTAAAAATTGAAGCTACTGTAGATGTAAACGGAATTGAAACAATATTTGAACAATTAGAAGCACAAACTTCGCCATACACAACTATTGAAGAGCTAACTAATGCTATTAATGACGAAATTGATGCAACAGTTTATGTAGATGGTACAAAGGCTGCAGATATTGAGATTCAGTATAATGAAACAGCAGAAGAAATGATAACGATAGTACTAGTATTTGAAGATGGAACTACAGAACCTGCAGAACCGTACTTTGAGGATTTTGTAACTGATATTGAAGATTTCTTCTATTTTATTGATGATATCTATGTAGATTGGTAGAAAAATATTTATAAATAAAAAGGGCCTTATGGCCCTTTTTTTATGCTTTATTTAATTCCAAGACAGTAATTTCAGGTGGCATTCCAACCCTTCCAGGAAATCCAATGTAACCAAACCCACGATTAACGTATAAAAACTGATTATTTTCTTTATAAAGTCCTGCCCAACGAGGATATTTATATTTAACCGGACTCCATTTTATGTTTCCTATTTCGATTCCAAACTGCATGCCGTGTGTGTGTCCTGATAAGGTTAAATCAATATTGGTTTTGCGTATCACTTCAGCATCCCAATGAGATGGATCATGAGACATTAAGATATTAAAGGGAGCATCCATTGAACCATTCATAGCTTTATTAAGATTACCGTATTGCGGGAAAGGTGGTAAACCCCAGTTTTCTACGCCAATTAATCCAATTTTTTGATCGTTAATATTTATAAACTCCGATTCATTTAAAAGCAACCTAAATCCAATATCATTATGTGCCTGTTTAATGTTTTCAAGATTTTGGGCCTTTTCAGCTTCATCTTTCCAATCAAAGTAATCGCAATAGTCGTGATTGCCTAAAATGGAATATTTGCCGTATTTTGCTTTTAAATTACTTAATACTGGAATCCAGCCAGTAAGTTCCTCTGCAAAATTGTTGACCAAATCACCAGTAAATAATATAACATCGGGTTTTTGTTCATTCACGAGATCAATAGCTTTTTTAACCTGTCCTTCATGTCCAAGAAAACTGCCTATATGAATATCCGATATATGAATTATTTTTAAGCCATTAAAAGCTTCAGGTAAATTTGCAAAAGAAAGCTTTTCGTGAACAATCCTAAAATTAAATCTTCCTTTGGCCATACCATATAGGATAGAAGTAAAAGGAATAGCAGCCAGTATTAAACCCATTTGACTGATAAACCTGCTTCTTGAAATTCCTTGAACATTTTCAGTAGGTATATTTGATGAACCAGAAAACTTCCCTGCTATCCATTTTACTATATGAATAATATCTTCAGTTAAATGAAATGTAATGAAAATAAGCTTTGGTATATAAAACAGTATAAAAAAACCGGCCAGCATAAAGAAATTTTTGAAAATTCGAGGCTCTCTATCAAATGGCTGTAAGGTTCTAAAATAGTATAAATAAGACAGTATAAGTACTGGAACCAACCAATAAGCTGCATAAATAATGTTTTTAAGAACATTTGAATCTATGCCTGAAATTAAAAGTTTTATTCCTTTAAACGAATATAAATCAACCAATAAAATAAAAACAGTAAAAAAGACTAATATCATAATAAATCGTTCTTTCATATTAAATTTGTTTGTTCTCTGTAAAATTGCATAATAAAATCTATTTTTAATCACTGTTTGGAGTGGGTTATGCAAATTTTAGTTTGAACATGTAAAACATTATTAAAAACATCCATGCATCGAAATTGTTTAATTTTTTTATAATTAAATTATACATAAAATTTAGCATTATCTTAAACAATTTATTTAATTATGATTAATAAAGATCAGATAGTAAAGGAATTAAATTTTAAAGCAACTAGAAGTAGCGGGAGTGGAGGACAAAATGTAAATAAGGTTTCTACAAAAGTTGAATTTCGTTTTGATATTTCAAATTCCACTGTACTCACTGATAACCAGAAAGATATTATTAACTCCAAACTAAAGAACAGAATTTCTTCTGAGGGAATTCTAATTATAACTTCTGATTCTGAAAGAACACAGCTTGGTAATAAAAGAAAGGTAGTTGAGTTGTTTTTAGAACTTATGGAAAAATCTCTAAAAAAGCCAAAAAAGCGTTTAAAAACCAAACCTAGCAGGGCTTCTAAAGAGAAACGTTTGAAAGAAAAGAAAATAAATGCCGAGAAAAAAAAGTTAAGAAACTTATAGTTTAATTCTATTTCTTTAATTGATTCAGTTCATTCTTCATTTCAAGAATCATATCATGAAGCTTATTTACGCTAACATTGCTTTCACCTTCTGGCAAACTAAAACTAATAAATCCCAGCGCCTTCCACACTTCATGAATCTCTTCAGTTTTTAAAGTATAATCGTGATATTCCTTATTATCCGATTTTAATACAATCTCATTCGTATCCTTAAGATGGTTGTATAGACGTTTATAGACTATTCCATCGTCCTTAGATATAACAATATAGGTATTGCCATTTTGAATTTCAACCCAGTTTAATAGATACTCACAAATGATATATGATCCCGATTTAATGGGTTCCATACTATCACCTTTTATTTGAAATACTCTGTAGGATTTCTCCTTACTTAATTCAACAAAGGGTAGCGCAAAATGAGGCAATTCCTCAATATACTGTGGATCAGAATAACCGGAAGTATACCCTGCCGAAGCCTTTATTGGGACTGTAGTAATTAGTTCCTTGTTCGATTGATCAACGGCAGTAGTTAAAACCCTCAGATTATCACCTCTCAGCATTTTTTCTTTTGATACCTCCTGAGATTCCCAAAGTCTTAGTTTTGCTAATACATCAATTGAAATATCAAAGAAGTAGGCCAAATCTTTTAATACCGATAATTTTGGAATAGCTCTATTCTCCTCGTATGAACCGATCATTGCCCTGTTTACCCCAATATTTTTAGCAAGTTCATCCTGGGTAAGTCCTTTTTCTTTCCTAAGATATTTAATATTTAATCCGATTACTTCCATGTTCTAAATTGATTTCAACTTCTGCTAAGATAATAAAAAAACTAAACAAATTAGTTAATATGCAAATAAAATTAGTATATTTGCTAATAATATTAGTATAAGTTATAAAAAGTGAAAGAAATAGTAGCCAATAAACTAAAAATTTTAGCAGGAGCCGCAAAATACGATGTTTCTTGTGCCTCAAGTGGAAGTAATCGTCCTAATCAAGGTAAAGGCTTAGGAAACGCTGCTCCATGGGGTATTTGCCATAGTTTTACTGAAGACGGAAGATGCATTTCATTGATGAAGTTAATGTTAACAAATCATTGCATTTACGACTGTGCTTATTGTGCTAATCGAAAAAGCAATGATGTGCCTCGAACAACTTTTAGTGTAAAGGAAGTAGCTGATTTAACGATTGAATTTTATCGCAGGAACTACATTGAAGGCTTATTTCTAAGTTCTGGTGTACTAGTAAATCCTGATTATACTATGGAGCGAATGGTGAAGGTGGCAAAAGAATTAAGAGCTAGAAATTATAATGGATACATACATCTAAAGTCAATTCCGGGTGCGAGTGATGAATTACAACAAAAAGCTGGATTATTTGCCGATAGATTAAGCATAAATATTGAGATTGCAACGGAAAATAATCTTAAAATGCTAGCTCCTGACACAAACTTTAAAAGCATTCTTTTGCCAATGAATACTATCCGGAACAAGATTATAGAAAATAAGGAGGAAAGGCGAAAATATAAACATACTCCCAGGTTTACTCCAGCTGGGCAAAGTACTCAACTTATTATTGGAGCTACGCCTGATAGCGATAAGAATATTTTAAAACTTGCAGGTAGTTTGTATAACTCTAAAAAGCTTAAAAGAGTTTACTATTCGGGATTTATTCCTGTGAATGATTATGATAAACGACTACCTGCCTTAAGCGAACCTCCTCTAAAAAGAGAAAACAGGCT
>PKTC01000430.1 GCA_002869305.1 Marinilabiliales bacterium | reverse complement strand
TTTCATAGATTCAAGTATTTTTTCTTCGACAAAATAACACAAGTCCTTTCGAATAGTAAATAGTCAATTTACCTAATCTTGTATCCAAATTACTGCTATTTAATTGAAACACGAACTTATAACCAGAATCAATAAGAGTTTGCGCTCTATTCACTCTTTATAGATAATTAAATTGGAAGATAGCAATTTGTTTGCTAATTAACAACTTAGCGAAAGTGTTCGTGTACACTAAACCGTTGGATTACCAATACTTTCTAACAAGGTTATATTTCAAATTAATTTTTAAAAAAAATAAAACCGTTTAATGATGTGGCAACTAATAACCAAAGAAAATATGGAACGATCAAGCCTGATTTGATCTTTAATTCGGGCCAGTAAAAGAATAGAAAGAATCCAATAAGCAAGGTAAGAGCAGTAATTACCATCAATCCTGCAAAAATCTGCTGATAATAGAAAAATGTTGGGCTCCATGCAACATTCAGTATCCACTGAACAATATATAGGGCAAGGATAAAACTTTTATTCTCAGCACCTGGCCATAAATAGGCCATGTATATGCTAAAACAAATCATGATGCTTGTCCAGGCGGCTCCGAAAACCCAGCCAGGTGGTGTCCACGGGGCCTTTGCAAGGCCGATATACCAATCTGAAAGAACTCCCTTACCAGTAAATATTCCTCCCAAGGCAAGGGCTGTAAAGTTTAAAATTAAAAATAGAATCAGTCTATAAATCATGATGGTCTAATTATTTTGCTGTATTGCTCTAACAAATATAATAAATTGAAGAACACAATACACAGAAGATGAAATGACTAGCTCTGGAACTTCTGCGCAACCATAAAAGCACTCGGCGTTGGGTTATTTGATTTTTGAATTTCTATCATTTTAAAATTCTCAGAAAGAATTAATCTCTCCATTTCTTCTATCTTTAGTAATTTTAAGTGAGGAATCATGCCAGTTTTGCTTAAAAGGTAAAAAAATATACGCATCCATGATTTCTCACCTAGAAAAGCGGACGAGGAAATAAACAATCCCCCCGGTTTAAGTAAGTCGTATATTCTACTTATTTCAATTTTAGGGTCATCTAGTAAGTGTAGTATGTTAAAAGCGGTAATCACCTCATACGACTCAGTTTTAAATTGATCATCAAACAAAGTGGTGTGAATGAACTCTATATTTTTACTTGGAAGATTATTCATTCTTCTTATTGCAGCTTCAATCATTCCTGACGAAATATCGATGGCTTGAATTTCTTTCACATGATCGATCATTTGAATGGATGAAGTTCCAATACCACAGGCGAGATCTAAGACTTTATCTGTTTCCCGAAGATGTTTTTTTGCATTGTCAATAATTTTAATGAAAGATTGCTCGTCTTTACTAACCTGCTTTTCGAACTTACTCGATTGTTTATCCCAAAACTTTTCCGCTTTATCCATTCGTATTTTTTAGAATAATTAACTATCGTACAAGTTACGAAATTAAACTTGTATTACTTATTTATCTTTTCGAGAATAATTCATTTTTTTCACTTACATAACTTACACGAAATAAAAAAATCAAAAACTTTTGAAAGTGTGTACAAAGACTTCTATAATTTGGATTTGTATTCCAGATGTATTCTCAAACTTTCTTATCTTTACCTTTTACATGTAGATGTTTATGATCTTTATTGCAGGAATAACCATAGCGATTTTCTTTGAGCTCTTGCTTATAGTTAAAAAGAAGAAATCAAGTGCGGATAAGGTATTGATTCTATGGATGTTTCTTGTGGCGTTACATATCTTCCTTTTTTTTATCAATCAGACACAAATAAACCAAAATTTCTCTTTTATTCTGGGTGTTGAGCTGCCATTCCCAATGTTGCAAGCAGTAATGTTATATCTGTATGTTGCAACGGCTACTAATCAGCTACCTAAAAATAGGTCTATACTGATTCTTCATTTTATACCTGCATCGGCAGCATATGTTTATTTAGCTGGTTCATTTTACTTCCTGCCTTCTACTGACAAAATATTTGTTTATCAAAATAATGGATTAGGATACGAGGTTTTTTAAACTATTAATTTTTTTGCTTATTCTATTATTGGATCTATATATATTATATGGTCAATAATTTTACTGAATAATCATAAAAAAAATATTGTCAAGCAATACTCCGATTTAGAGAAAGTTAGTTTGAACTGGTTAAGGATTGTAATCTGGGGAATGGCAGTGATCTGGATTGTGATTCTAGTATTTCGTAATGATGTATACAATTTTTATGCTGTGGTTCTGTTTGTATTTGCTATAGGTTTCTTTGGTATCAGGCAAATAGCCATCCCACCAGCGTTAGAAGTGGAGGAAAACCAAGAACCTGAAAATAGAAAAGGTAAATATCTAAAATCGGGATTAAAACAAGAACAATCTGTGGAGTATTATCAGAAACTAAAGAAACTGATAACAGAAGAGCAGGTTTTTAAGCAAAGTGAGCTATTAATTAATGATATAGCAGCCTTACTAAAAATTCATCCTAATCATCTCTCACAGATTATAAATTAAAAGGAAGGTAAAAACTTCTACGAGTTTATAAACCAATATCGAATTGAAGAATTTAAACGATTAGCTTCTTCTCCCAAAAATCATCAGTTCACATTACTTTCGTTAGCTTACGAATGTGGATTTAATTCAAAGTCATCATTTAATCGATATTTCAAGAAAAGTACTGGTGTAACCCCTTCTCAATATTTTGCTCAAATAACCAACAAATAATTTCCATTTTCAAAGTGTCAACCTCCAGGGAAGTACATCAAATAGGTGTCAACTTCTAGGCTGGAGCGATCTGCCTTGACAATCGCCATATGTTTGTATTGAAAATAAATTTTTAAAATCAAACACTATGAAAAATCAAATTAAAATTTTAATCGCAGTTCTATTAATTGCACTTTTAAGTTCATGCGAAATGAACGAAATGGATGAACCAGGACTTCTTGTTCCTTTAACAGTCACCGAAGATTCAAGTTTGCCATCTATAACAGTAAACGGAACAATGTTACACTCTGAAACTTTTGGAAATCCAAGCGATAGTATTGTAATAGTTATACACGGAGGCCCGGGAGCTGATTATCGTTCAATATTAAATTGCCAGTATTTATCTGCTGATGGTTATTACGTTGTATTTTATGACCAACGAGGTAGCGGACTATCACAAAGATACAATGCAGACATATATAATACCCAACTTTTTTTCGACGACTTAGATGCTGTTATAGAATATTATAAGCAAACCGAAAGTCAGAAAGTGATTCTTTTTGGACACTCTTGGGGAGCTATGATTGCTGCGGGATATGTTGACCAACATCCTGAAAAAGTACGCGGAATTATTATGGTTGAACCAGGTGGATTTACATGGGATGATACAGAAGAATATATAAACAAATCACGGGTATTAAATTTATTTTCGGAATCTACAAACGATTATGTATATATAGATCAGTTTATTACATCAAGCGAACACAACTCGCTTGATTATAAAGCTGCACTTAACAATGCAATTCTTTATACAGATGACAATATTGTTGGAGACACAGAACCATATCCAATTTGGAGATTTGGGGCTGTATGTAGCAATGCTATAGCGAAATATGCTGTTGAAAATTCTTTTGATTTTACCGAAAACCTAAATCAATACACATCAAAAGTATTATTTGTTTACAGCGAATTAAACGAAGCTTATGGATTATCACACGCCCAAAATGTTTCAGCGCCATTTCCAAATGTTGAACTTTTCGAAGCAAAGGGTACCGGACACGAAGCTATATATTTTGCTTGGGATAATTTATATCCTATGGTTCAAAATTATTTAAGTGAAATAAACTAGTAATAACATTTAAAATTAAAACCATGAAAAAATATATAGCAATATTAGCAATGCTTATTATAGCAAGTTCTGGGATCAAGGCCCAGAATGTAAATTGGAAATCTCTGCAAGAGGATCAAAACAATGGAATTTATTTAAACTTTGGTTACGAGTTTGGAATGACAACTCAACTAGGTTATGCCTACAAACTCAATAAAAGCAAACCTTTACTATTGAGTTTAGATTATTCATTCCCTATGGGTGGAGATTTATTCGATGATTTTAAATTTAGATTAGGTGGGCAAACGGAGATATATTCATTGAATAACTTTTTATTTTCTACCAAAGCATATCTTATCGCCAGAAGATACGAAACTGAACTTGTAAGAATATTTAACTATGGTGCTGATCTTTCGCTTATGGCGGGTTATTACAAAAGCAACTGGCATATAGCGGGAGAGTTTGGTTATGATATGGCTTTTGCTTCAAATTTAAAGCATAATAGTGTCATGAAAGAATCTTATCCTGAAATTATCGATGGATGGTATAAATCAACAGGAGGTTATTTCTATTATGGTATTCAAATAGGTAGAACCTTTTATGAGAACTACGATGTTTCTTTAAAAGCAGGATTTAATAACTCACGTGATGATGATGAAAATGCATTGTTGCCTTATTATGCACAGTTAGGAATATTTAAACGTTTTTAAAATGAATAAAAAAGTAGAGAAAGCATTTTATACTATCATTCTTATCATAAGCATATGTATGTTAGTTGCTGCAATTGCCATCTACTATAGTTAGATGGTATTGCAGTTTTTTTAATAAATTCTAATAAGATGGACACAAAAGACACAACAAAAATAGCACAATCTCCCAATACACAGGAGAAACAATATAGTATGGTCAAAATTTTAAGCATATGGTTTGCTTCTGCATTTCCTATGTTTTTACTCGTGTTTGGGGTATTACCTAAACTTATTTCCGCTATAGATGTAAATTCAGGTATTTTATACTGGTTAATGATGATAGCAGGCCTTATATGGCAATTTGCATTGTCGCTTATCATTCTGAAAATAGATGGTTATACATTAAGTTGGCAACAAATAGGAAAAAGAATGTGGTTTCAAAAACCATCTCATCCCAAAACAGGCAAAAAGAGTTATCGCCTATTATGGTGGGTGTTGCCATTTATTGCATTTTCTGGCTTATTACAAATAATCCATATTCCTTTACCAGATATTGAAAATATAATCCCGTTTTTCTCCCGTTTTCCCCAATATGATTTATCGTCTCTGGCTACTCCAGAATATAAAGGTGCCTGGTGGATAATGGGCCTGGGTTTGGTAACGGTTCTATTCAATTATTTGCTGGGTGAAGAATTTCTGTACAGAGGCATTTTGTTACCCAAAATGAATGGCGTTTTTGGCCGGTTCGACTGGCTGGCAAATGGAGTGTTGTTTGGTCTATACCACTTGGGTAAACCTCAGATTATCATTGGTGCGGCTCTATTTTCCGGAATTATGTTTTCACTTCCTTCGAAACTATTTAAATCGAGTTGGATGGCCGTTATAATTCATGGAGTTCAGGGAATAGTTATTTTAATATTGATTTTGGGAATTGTTTTAGGATTGGCATAAAATTTAAAATGGAATTAAGTAAAGAGGTTATCCAAAAGTAAATGATAACCTCTTTGTTTTTCTAATAGATCTTCTAATCTATTGGTAAATTATGTTG
>PKTC01000167.1 GCA_002869305.1 Marinilabiliales bacterium | reverse complement strand
TGAGCTTCTCGGACCAATTCAGATATTTTTTTATTCCGGCTCTTACCTCGGGCAAGTGGTATTGTGCAATATGAGCAGGAATAGTCGCAACCATCCTGAACTTTTAAAAATGATCTGGTACGGTCGGCTTCTGAGTGAGATGAATCAAATTGTTCAACTTTCTCAATTTCGCATGAATATATTTCTGGGGTTTCCTTTTTCTCGAGATTATTTAAATGCTCTAAGATGTTAAATTTTTCCTGCGTTCCGAGAACTAAATCAACTCCTAAGTTTTTTGCAATTTCCTCCGGCTTAAGCTGCGCATAACATCCAACAACCGCAATAAAAGCATTTGAATTTTTGTTTTGAATCTTGGTTATGGCTTGTCTGCATTTTTTATCAGCTTGTTCAGTAACCGAGCAGGTATTGATAACATAAATGTCTGCTTCTGAATTAAACTCAACAACATCAAATCCATTGTTCTTAAAATTTCGTGAAATTGTTGATGTTTCTGAAAAATTGAGTTTACATCCCAAAGTATGAAATGCTACTCGCTTGTATTTTCCCCCTGAATTCCCCATATATATCTCTTTTATCAGGTGGCAAAGTTAAAATATTTAATTTGATTTTTTTTTGTAATCGAGGTAAAGCTGTTGTACGATACCATCAGCCACACCTACCTTAGGCACAATTATTTCTTTAGCACCTGTCCATTTTATTATCTTAAACAATAATTCTGAAGCTAAGACAATTACATCAGCTCTATCTGGGTTAAGCCCTAGAACTTTTATTCGATCCTCGTAACTATATGACTTTACGTATTTGTAAACATCTTTTAGTGCTTTTATAGGAAGAGCTGTGCTTTCTTTTTTTCGAGAAAGCTTTAACAGTTTATTTATATTACCTCCCGATCCTATAACTTTGAGATTTGGATAGGATTCTTTGATCTCTTTTAGCCAGGCCTTTAAATGATTAAATTCTTTAGGTTTTACTAATTCATTTAGCAAGCGAATGGTACCAATATTAAAAGACTGTGATACTAATGCTAATGAATTTGCAAAGAGTGTTATTTCGGTACTACCTCCTCCAATATCCACATATAAGTACGGAAAACTATTATCAAGGAAGTCTACAATTCTATTATTGTATATTATTTCTGCTTCGGTTTTTCCATCAATAATTTCTATATCTAAATCAGTTCTTTCTTTTATTAGTCTAACCATTTCCAATCCATTACCTGCTTCTCGCATTGCAGATGTTGCGCAAGCTCTGTATTCTTTAACCTCATGCACTTTCATCAAATGTTTAAAAGCAATCATAGCA
Source organism: Marinilabiliales bacterium (assembly GCA_002869305.1). Taxonomy (GTDB): domain Bacteria; phylum Bacteroidota; class Bacteroidia; order Bacteroidales; family UBA12077; genus UBA12077. The sequence goes on along the minus strand of PKTC01000167.1, from coordinate 4,300 downwards.
TCAATTAGTTTTTCTTTCTTTTCATCACCTATAAATCCAGAAGTAAATACATCACCACCTAAGCGAATGGGTACACGAATAATTGAAGATTTTTTGAAAATCGCCGCATTCTTGTTCTCAATTACATTGGTAAAGAGCAACCGAATTGCATTTGTTCCTATATCAATTGCTGCAAATTTTAATAACTTCACCTCTAAGTGTTTAATCAATATTTTTATGGAAATCAAAAAACCAGTCAACAGATTTCTGTTTGTTTATTTCTTTCCACGATTTTATTTCAAATTTAAGTCCAACGATACCTGTTGTAGGAATATTGTCAATCTCCTTATTTATAAAAAAGTTAGCAAGATCGGTAAAAGTTGGGTTGTGACCAAAAACCATAAGGGAACTTAAATCATCTTGCGTTTGTTGTATTATTTTTAACATGTTGCTTGTTCCAGCATGATAAATTCCCTCATTAAGAATGATCCTATGATGAGGTAATTTAAACGTTCTGGCAAATATGGTTGCAGAATGTATGGCTCGCGCGGCAGGACTTGAAACAATTAATTCAGGCACATGACCTTTTTCTATTAGTCTGTTTGCCATCATATAACCATCTCTGATGCCGCGTTCTTTTAACGGCCTGTCAATATCGGAAATTTGTTCAATATCCCAGGTAGATTTACCATGACGGACAATATAAAGATTTTTCATCGAGATTAAGATTACTATAATAAATCACTTGCCAATTCAGCCAAATAGCTTCTTTCACCCTTAACCAGATTAACATGAGCGAAGATATCTTGTCCTTTCATTCGATCTGCCAAATAACTTAATCCATTTGATTTTAAATCAAGATAAGGAGAGTCAATTTGGTGAATATCTCCAGTAAATATCATCTTAGTTCCTTCGCCAGCTCGCGTAATGATAGTTTTAACTTCATGGGGAGTAAGATTTTGAGCTTCATCAACAATAAAAAAGGCATTGGATAAACTTCTTCCGCGGATATAAGCAAGAGGACTTATAACCAATTTTTCAGTTTTCTGCATTTCTTCAATATGCATATATTCCTTACTTTGTGCCTTAAACTGATTCTTAATGACCGACAAATTGTCAAATAAAGGTTGCATATAAGGTAATATTTTTTCTTTTACGTCGCCCGGTAAAAAACCAATATCCCGATTCGCCAAAGGAACAATCGGTCTTGCTAATAGAATCTGGTTAAATTTCTTTTCCTGGTGCAGGGCTGCTGCCAAAGCCAATAAAGTTTTACCAGTTCCAGCTTTTCCAGTTAGGGCAATAAGTTGTATATCTGGTCGGCTTAATGCATCTATAGAAAATGTTTGTTCTGCATTTCTTGGATCTATACCATATGTTCTATGTTTTTCAACTCTTTGAAGAAGCTTCTGTACAGGATCGTAATGAGCCAGGGCAGACGATTTTTGGCCTTTTAATATAAAATACTGGTGAGGTGCTGGTTTTAAATTAAATTCTTTTACCGGGATTCCTTCATGCGATTCATAGAATTTAGAAATTAGCTGATCATCAACGTTTTCAACAGTTTCGATATCCTTGTGAATTTGCTCTAAATCTTGTATTTGATCATTTTTATAATCTTGTGCAAGAATTCCAAGAGACTTTGCTTTCATTCTCAGGTTGATATCCTTGCTAACCAGAATTACTTCGTTGGTTTTTTTCTTTTCTTTAACATCTTCTGCTATAGCTAAAATCCTGTGATCGGGTGTGGGCTCTGGGAATGACTCTTTTAATTTTTCTGAATATGGTTTACCGGTTTCAATAGATAATTTTCCCAAACCTTTGCCCAAGGATATTCCACCATTAAATAAATTATCTCCAGAGAGTTTATCAAGTTCCCTTGTAAATTCACGTGCATGAAAATTTATTTGATTATCACCTTTTTTTAAATGATCTAACTCCTCTAACACAACTATAGGTAAAACAATATCATTTTCTTGAAACTTATACAAGCAATTAAAATCGTGAAGAATAACATTTGTATCGATCACAAATACTTTTTTCTTTTTTTTCATGGATTTTATTTTTTAATCAAGAGTATACAGTATAATTTTATTTCCTACTAAATTAATATTTTTATTTTTGAATAAACCAGTAACTACGAAATATTATGGACCTATTAGATGGAATTTTTACTCGCCGAAGTATTAGAAAATATACAAAAGAAGAAATTTCAAATGAGCATATTGAAGTGATTCTAAAAGCAGGAATGTATGCACCATCAGCAAGTAATCAGCAACCCTGGCATTTTATTGTAATATCAGATCGTAAACTATTAGACACTATAAAAGATGTTCATCCTTATGCCAAAATGCTGGTAGAAGCACAACTTGCAATTTTGGTTTGTGGCGATATAAATTTAGAGTTGAGTAAAGATTATTGGGTGGTTGATTGTTCCGCTTCTACACAAAATATGTTATTGGCAGCTCATGGATTGGGTTTAGGAGCGGTGTGGTTAGGAATCCATCCAAGAGTGGAAAGAAAGAATGAAATTAGGAAGATTTTCAATTTACCAGAGAATATTCAACCCGCATCATTAATCTCAATTGGATATCCGGATGAAAATAAGGAAATGCCCGATAGATATAAACCAGAAAGAATTCATTACAATGCCTGGTAAAATCATTAATTTTACGGGCTAATTTAAAACAAAATGAATTATCAGGAAACCATTGCTTGGCTATTTAGTCAATTACCCATGTATCAGCGAGAAGGCAAGGCAGCATATAAAGCTGACTTAAATAATACCTTAGAGCTTGATAAGTACTTTAATCATCCTCATAAAAAGTTTAAGAGTATTCATGTGGCCGGAACAAATGGAAAAGGATCTGTTTCGCACATGTTAGCTTCAGTATTGCATGAATCTGGGTATAAGGTAGGGTTATATACATCGCCACATCTTATAGATTTTAGAGAAAGAATCAGAATAAATGGTAAGATGATTTCAGAAGAGTTTGTGGTGAGTTTTGTTCGCGATCATCAAATAAAATTTGAAGATGTAAAACCATCTTTTTTTGAAATGACAGTGTCAATGGCATTTGATTATTTTGCAAAACAAAACATTGATATTGCAGTAATTGAAGTTGGTATGGGAGGTAGACTAGATTCTACCAATATTATTCATCCCGATTTATCAATTATTACCAATATAGGTTTAGATCATACAGCTTTTTTAGGTTCAGATTTAACATCAATTGCAGTAGAAAAAGCAGGTATAATTAAACATAACATACCTGTTGTAATTGGTGAAACTCAGAATGAAACTGAGCATGTTTTTATTGAGAAAGCAAAAGAAAATAACACTAACATATATTTTGCGGATCAATTTTACACGATAGAATATTCAATGACATCCATTGATAATAAGCAAGTCTTTAATGTAAAATATGAAGATAAATTAGTTTATAATGACTTGAGAATTGATTTGTTGGGGAGTTATCAGAAAAGAAACCTTATAACCCTTTTACGAGCCCTTGATATTTTAAAGAATATGAATTACAATATCGATAATGGCTCCTTGTTTGAAGGATTATTAAAAGTTTCAGAAAATACCGGACTTAAAGGGCGCTGGCAAGTTCTTGGGTATAATCCAATGATAGTATGTGATACAGCGCATAATTTGGAAGGATTAAAGTATGTAATTGAACAAATTAATCAAACAGCATATAAAAAATTGCATATAGTTTTTGGTGTAGTTGATGATAAAAATTTAGAAGACATCTTAAATATACTTCCTAATCAAGCAAGGTTTTATTTTACAAAAGCTAATATTCCGAGAGCACTTAATCAAAATAAATTAGAAAAAGAGGCTGCCAAATATAATTTAGAAGGCAAGTCATACGAAAAAGTGAGTACAGCTTTGGAAGATGCAAAAAAAAATGCAGAATCTAATGATTTGATTTTCATCGGAGGTAGCACTTTTGTGGTAGCAGAAGTAGTATAATTTTTCAAAAAAAGTAAAAATTATTTTTGTAGAATAAAAAAGAGGCTTATATTTGCAACGCTTTTCAAAACAAAGCAGACCGAAAGGGCGATTAGCTCAGCTGGTTCAGAGCACCTGCCTTACAAGCAGGGGGTCACTGGTTCGAATCCAGTATCGCCCACGAAAGAGACTTCAGAATGGAGTCTCTTTTTTTGTTGCTAATTTTGATAGTCACTGGTTCGTCCTGATAGCTATTGAGACCAGTATCGCCCACAAGAGAGGGATCACTTGACATTTCCGGTGGATTAAAATTCTTTAAGCATAAATTTTAGTTACTCTGTAGAGAAAAAATCTAATATC
>PKTC01000021.1 GCA_002869305.1 Marinilabiliales bacterium | reverse complement strand
GAACTCACATTAGAACTAAGTTGTCCAGTAATTGTATTTGTCGCTCCAAAATAAGTTTGTGCTTTTAAACTAGAAATACAGAGTATAAAAGCGCAAAGAAATAAAGTAAAAATTTTTCTCATAATGTATAGATTTAGGTTTTATATTATTCTTGGTTTATAGAATGAGATAGTTTTAAATTTTTGTATATTATATTGTTTGCAAGCACCGAATCGTTAAAAATGAGATTTTTACATTTTTAAATTCTTACCATAAATCAAGAATTTTGCGGATTATTTTTATATAATGCATCAATATTTTGTCTAATACGATGATATACAATTACATAATAACTTGAATGGATCACTTCATAAAGGATTCAAATTGATTCTTCAGGAGTCACACTTTCCGGTTCGATTCATGCCCGTGTAGTTCAGGCAAAAGCTTTAGGAACGTACGTTTTATTGTTTCTACGAAGGAAAATCAAAGTACATAATTCATTCAAGATGTTAAAATAAAAATGGGAGTACAAGGGGAGATTACCAATCAAAAAAATTGACTTATGTTAAGAATTTTTATCTATAATTATGAAACCTTGCTATTTTTAGTTAAAATGGTCGCATCTTTTACGAATCTTATATATTTTATACCTTTGATGAAACCAATACTTTTAAGGATATGTTAGATAAACAAAAAGCAGCTTTTAATGCGTTTTATCAATCTGCCCGGCATAATGGAGTTTTAGATAATAAAACTTCTCTGTTAGTGCATCTGGGAGCAGCTATGGCTGTGGGGTGTTACCCTTGTATGAGAGTCTATTTAGATCAGGCTGACCAGGTTGGTTTAAGCGATGAAGAAATTAGTGCTGTGGAAGCCATTGTTATGACTGTTTCTGCTGGTAAAGTGAGAGAACAATTTAATGAAGTTTTAACTGGCAGTGGATCTTGTGTTGATGATGGTTGTTCTGATTAGAGCAATTATATTTCATCGCATGAAATGCCGTCTTCTTCGTAAGTTATTCTACAGCCTTCTTCCATCTTTTTCTTTAATTGGGTGCGTGCCCTGTAAAGTCTTATTTTTACAGTATCTATAGATAAGCCAAGTATGTCGGCAATTTCTTTGTTTTTAAGACCCTCATATTCGCTCAGTACGAAAACCGTTCTATAATTTTCAGATATATCCTGCACATATCGTTTGATACAACTGTTCATTTCTTTTTTTTCAAGCACCTGGTCTGATATGGCACTTTTATCCCCAGTCCAAACATTTTTGTCTTCTTTATTTTCTTCTAAAAACTCACCACCTACAGTTTGTTTGGTTCCTTTTTGAAAGGAAGCACTTTTAAAGTAATCGTGTGCTGCATTCGTAGCTATTTTATAAATCCATGTTGAGATTTTCGACCTGCCTTCGAATTTTTGTAAATTCTCATTTACCCGAATAAATACATCTTGTGTAAAATCTTCTGCCAAATCTTTATCATTGAGAATTCTTGCCAGGTATCTAACAATTTTCGGGTAGTATTCTTTATATATTTCTTTAAAATCCATTTGCCAGTAGGCTTGTATTTTACAAAGTTATTAAATTGAGCGCTAAAAGTAAATTCGGAACTTATTTTAATCCTCTTCTATTGTCAACAACAACATCCAGGATTGCAATCATCATTTTTATCCTTTTCTTTCTCAACTCCATGGTTCTCGACTAAAATTTCAACATGTGCTTTTGCTTTATCAAAAATAAATTTTGAGGTCTGCATAATAAAAGATAATATGACAATATTAACTTCTAACTGATCCACTTTCTTAATATAGAAATCAAATAAATCTGTATTATTTAGGGTATAAGAAACCGACAAGCCAACAAGTATTTCCGATTTGTTTTCACATGCTAGATTCAGTTCAAGATCTTTCTTTGACTCCGGAACAGAGCTGGAAATTGCTTTTTGTTTTAGTATTTCTATTGATTTTTTATAGATCAGCTCGCTTTGCTCAATAATCTCATATATTTCAGTTTCAGGAATGTTTTCTTCTTTACACTTTTTGATATGATATTTTGCGCATGGCTGACAGCCTGATGTAACTGAAATTGCTAAATTGATTACCTCTTTTTCTCTGTTCGTAAGGTTTATTTTTTTCATAATGCTTAAATATTTATGTTGAGAAAACCAGATTTCTCTTTAGAAAATTATAGACGAGTTATAACAAAAAAGGATACAGCCTTCAATAAATTATGTGGATTGCAATGAATAAAAGTATGTTTTGTAAACACCTATTTTTTTGTGCAGGGTTTACTATCCATTCTTTTACGCTTAGGCTATAAGTGTCTATATTATTGATATTTAATGGATGCTGTATGTGTTGCCAGCCATTCAGAATACTTTCTCTTGGGTTTCATAAAAATGTTTTGTTCCATGGAAAAAAAGCGTTAAAAAATCGACTTAATAAAATTAGGGTGTATCCCTTTTTTTAGTTTCTCGTCTACACGGTCGAACAAAAATTAAGTTTAACTAAAAAAAATAAAATTATGAAAGAAAGTTGTTGTTCAAATACAGCAGATAGCACCGAGAAGAGCTACGAAGTAGTTAAAATTGAAAAGGCAAAAAGCTTTTGTTCGGGATGTGAAGATTTCGCGGAGGGACAGTTAAAAAATAAAATTCCTTATTCAATACTATCATGCGAGGGAGCTTGTTTGCGAGGTGAAGTTTCTCGCCTTGTAGCAAATAACATTTGCTTTAATGAAATTCCCGAAAAAACTTCAAGAATATGTTTAGGAGGTGCTTTTACAAAAAACACAGGACAAAGAAACCTGGTTCGAAATGCAGAACGCGTTATTGCTCTTGAGGGTTGCTCCATTCAATGTGCTTCAAGAATGATGAAAGGCGTTATTGATGATTTGGAAACAGAAGTAATTCTTGTCGATAAGTACTACGATTTCGATACCAATTTATTTGCTATTAATGAGGTGTCTGAACAAGAAATGAAACAATATGCTAAACAGGCTACTGAAAAAATAATTGAAAAAATTAATACAGAAAGTAAATCTGATTCAGGTACTTGCTGTTAAAATGATGTATAACTTAAAACAAATATCTTATGAAAACTTTAGGTCTTATTTTAATGTGTTCGGATTGTTTTGGAACCGAAAATGGGTGGCATGGCCACTGGCATTTCCCAATATTCCTTTTTGTGTTTCTATTAATGTGTTTCATGTTTCGTGGATGGCGACGTAGAAATTATTCTGGCCGTTGGTCAGGATGGTGTGGATGTGGCGATTATGAGCGAGGCAATTCAAAGGAAATATTGAAAAATAGATATGCAAAAGGAGAAATTAGTAAAGAAGAGTTTGATAGTATGATGGATGAACTATCAAAAGATTCAAATTCTGGAAGATAAATCATAAACAATAGAGTGATGAAAAGAAGAAGATATAAATACAGAAACTGGGACGAGTACTACTGTTCTCCTTATGGTCGAATGTGGATGGAGGAATTGTTTAAAGATTTACCAGATGCATTAGAGATTCTTAAAACCAGATATGTTAAGGGAGAAATTAGTAAAGAAGAATTTGAAAAAATGAAAAAAGATATTTCTTAATTAATCATTAAAAACTGTGTAGAAATGAATGAAAAAGGAAAAATACCTTGTACCAGATGCAGAATGGGAGTACCCATTGGAATTACTATCGCACTTATCGGATTGATAGGAATTATTACAAGCAGCTTGTTTTACGAGCATGTTGGGGTTTTTGGATTAATTCCTTTTATCGGCTTGTTTTTAATAGGCCCACCCTTTGCACGTATGGCATCATTGGTTAATGGTGCGCATGCACGAATAGATAAATTGGAAGAATCCTTAAAATAATTCAATCTTAAAAGGTCGCTCGTTTATTGAGTGGCCTTTTATTTCAACTGTATTTTCAAATCGTGGTGCTAGCTAAAGTATTTGAATCAATCTGAAAAGCTAAAATTATTATCGTTTGAAAGGATTTGAGTGAATTTAAAAATAAAGAGATGATGTTTAGAATAAAATTAGGTATAACGGTATTAATATTTTCTTTTGCGCTTTACACGCAAGCACAAAAAGTAAATATTGATGGTCAGTTTACTGAATTGGTGTGGCAAAATGCGGTATCATATTCAGGGTTTAAAACATATAAACCTGACATTGGACTTGATGAGTCTGAGAAAACTACAGTTCTTGTTACAAACGACAGTTTGAATATATATTTTGCAATTTTATGCTATGATTCGGCACCTGAAAAGATCATGGCAAATCTTACAAGCCGGGATAACATTAAAAATGATGATTCATTTGCCATTGAAATGGATTTAGATGGAAGCGCAAATTCAAACATATTTTTTAAGATAAATCCACTGGGCATTCAGGAAGATGGTGTCATATTCTTTGATGAAGAAGAAGACTTAAATCCTGATAAAGTTTGGTATAGTAAGGGAATTATTACAAATAATGGATATCAGGTAGAGATTGCTATTCCATTTCAATCATTACGCTTTAAGTGGGATACGGAGGTTGAGATTAAAATGGGATTTAAGCGTAAAATTTATCGAAAATCTGAAATTCTTGTTTACCCGGAATACAAAGATGAAACCAGTAACAGGTTAATGCAACGAGAAACGCTTGCATTCTCAAATATACAGAAACAAAAGGTTTTAGAAATTATTCCTTCGGTAACATACACCTACGATCGATTATTGGAAAATGCAGAATGGAATACAGAACAAAACAGAATACAGGCAGGAATAACCGGCAAGATTGGATTAACATCGGACTTAGTACTTGATGTTACCTATAATCCTGATTTTTCTCAGATTGAAGGCGATGCGGGTCAGGTTGATGTTAATTTGCGTAACTCATTGTGCTTTCCTGAAAAACGGCCTTTTTTTCAAGAAGGTGTTGAATTATTCCAATTTGGAACCCAGGCTTGGTGGGATATGCCATTTACTCATTTAGTGCATACGCGTAATATTATAGATCCACTCTATGGTGTGAAATTTACAGGGAAACTTGGTAGTAAATATTCTCTTGCTTCAATAGTATCAACAGATGAATTTAATGATGATCATGATCACTATCAAATATTCAGATTGCGCCGCAACTTTAAAGACGATAATTATATAGGAGTTATTTATACCGGTAAAGAAAACACTAATGCTTATAACAGAATTGGAGGTTTTGATGGTATTATAAGATTAAGCGGGAAAAGTAGCATGGAATATTATTTCTTTAAATCTTTTAGTGACGATACTTTAAATTTTAAATCTGGTAACAGTTTTGGGGCAGTATATAAGTATAAAGATAAAATTCATTTTTTAAGAATCGGATATTCGCAAATAGATAAAGATTTTGAAACACAAATAGGTTACCTGGAAAGAGGAGGTTTGCAAATTATTCCAATATCATATAGTGCAATTTTTCCTGTAAAATCAAACTGGTTAAATAATGCAGGTGTAATTTTTCACACAAGGAAAAAGCGCGATTTATATTCTGAAAAGCACGAACATTCAACAAATATTGGTGTTCAGCTTAATTTTAATAATGATAGTTGGATACAAATTGGAAGAAGATTCTCTTCTGAGATATTTCAAAACAAAAGCTTTAATACAAATGCATTTC
>PKTC01000481.1 GCA_002869305.1 Marinilabiliales bacterium | reverse complement strand
TTTTTTACTTGTAAAAAATTCCATTGAAGCACTGCAGAAATTAGCTGCATTTCATAGGAATAAATTTAAATACCCGGTTATCGGAATCACAGGAAGCAACGGAAAAACCATTGTCAAAGAATGGATTTATCATGTGCTTCAGGGAAAGAAGCAGATTATTAGAAATCCTAAAAGTTTTAACTCGCAGGTTGGAGTTCCTTTGTCGATATGTTTGATGGAGCAGATTTATGATTTAGCCATTTTTGAAGCTGGTATTTCTTTATCTGGTGAAATGGATAAACTTGAAAAAATCATTAGACCTAATATTGGTTTAATTACAAATATCGGAGAACCTCATCAAGAAAATTTCGTTGATTATAGGGAGAAGACCACTGAGAAATTAAAATTATTTAGTAATGCCGATATCTTGGTTTATTCAAGAGATGAAGAAATAATTGAAAAAAGTATATCTGAAAACAAACTTTTGTCAAAAAAACAATTGTTTTCCTGGTCAAAAAGTAAAGGAGCTAATTTATACATAAGAACAAAACCTATAGATCATAACAAAACAAAAATTGAATTTCAGACAAAAAAACATCAAGATTCTTTAATCATTCCATTTACTGATCAAGCATCGATCCAAGATGCTATTCATGTTCTCGCAATGATTTGTGCTTTAAATTTTGATCCAAAATTGTTCAAAAATAGATTTGAGAGCCTGCCACCAGTGGCTATGCGTATGGAGTTAAAGGAAGGTATAAATAATTGTTCAATCATTAATGATAGTTATAATTCAGATTTAAACTCTTTGGAGATTGCATTGAATTATTTGGATCAGCAAAATCAGCACAAGAAAAAAACTTTGATTTTATCTGATATACTTCAAACTGGAAAAAACACGAAGCAATTATATACACAAGTAGCTTCATTACTAAAAAAATTTAAGGTAAATAGATTAATAGGAATAGGAGAAGCGATATCCTCACAAGGTGAAGTCTTTAACAATGAAAAAGTTTTTTATCCATCAACAGAAACTTTTTTAACTGAGTTCAATAAAAACGATTTCAGGGAGGAAGCAATACTGCTGAAGGGATCGCGTAATTTTCATTTTGAGAAAATTTCTTCGGTACTCGAGGAGAAGGCGCACAGAACAGTCCTTGAAATCAACTTAAATGCTCTGGTTCACAATTTGAATTATTTTAGATCAAAGATAAAACCAGAAACTAAAATAATGGTAATGGTTAAGGCATTATCGTATGGTAGTGGAACGTTTGAAATTGCTAATATTTTACAATACCAACGTGTAGATTATTTAGGTGTTGCATTTGCTGACGAAGGAGTAGCGTTAAGAGAAGCAGGGATAAAAACTCCAATTATTGTAATGAATCCGGAGCAAAATAGTTTCGAGATGATGTTAAAACATCGATTGGAACCAGAAATTTATAATTTCAGAATCTTGGATCAATTTAGGATGGAGGTAGAACGTGCGAATCTTCTTAACTATCCAGTTCATATTAAGTTAGACACGGGGATGAATCGCCTGGGATTTTTGGAAAATGAAATTCCACAATTAATAGGCCAATTAAAGGAAATTGGAAATTTAAAAATATCAACAATATTCTCTCATTTGGCTGGAAGCGATGATCATATTCATGATAATTTTACTAAAAAGCAAATTGAAAGATTTGATAATTTAAGCTCGCTTTTTATTAATAATTTCAACTATAAAATTACACGCCATATATCCAATTCTGCTGGTATAGAAAGATTTCCTGAAGCACAATTTGAAATGGTTCGATTAGGAATTGGTTTATATGGAATTTCAGCAACAAATCAAAATCTACTAGTAAACGTTAGCACCTTAAAAAGTACAATAATTCAGGTTAAACAGGTTCCAAAAGATGAGACAATTGGTTATAACCGACAAGGTAAAGCTGAAAATGATGTAACCATTGCAGTTGTTCCTATTGGCTACGCAGATGGTTTAAACCGAAAACTGAGTAATGGAAAAGGAAAACTATATGTTAATGGCTTTTTTGTTCCTATAATTGGCAATATTTGCATGGACATGTGTATGATTGATATTACGGGATGTAATATTCATGAAGGAGACGAAGTAATTGTTTTTGGGAAGGAGCAATCAGTTATTGACCTGGCAAATGAATTAGAAACAATTCCATATGAAATATTTACCAGTGTATCATCACGAGTAAAACGCATATACTTTCAAGAATAATTTATCCACAATCCTTGATTTTTCTGCAATTTCGAATGATAAGCTGTTGAAAACTTTTCAATCCCTTATTTTATCAAACATTAATTGTATTTAGATTATATAATTAGGATAAAGTTTGGCTTGTAATACTTAATAAATAAAGGAATTTAAAGAATTTAGCTTTGATTCAAGTTAAAATTTGTTTTATTTTGGCGCTTGATTGAAAAGGCTAGATTCTGCTAAAGTATATGGATTACAAATACTTAAAAATATTTTCGATACTATCACTTACATTTATTGTTGTTGTTGTAACAGTAAGTATACGATTAAATCTTTTCGGAGCAGCAATTGAAAAGGAAGAAATTGTATCACCAAATGCCAAGAAAGAGATTGATCAAATATTTTACGATGAGAAAGCCGAAATCATAGATTCTATTTTACAGGCAAAAGCTAAAAATAATTATTTTAACGGCAGTGTACTGGTAGCTTACAAAGGATGTTGTATTTATAATGAGTCGTTTGGATATTCGGATATGTTACGACGAAAAAAGTTGGAAAAAGATGACATTTTCCAGCTGGCCTCAGTGACAAAGCAATTTACTGCAATGGCTATTATGATTTTAAAGGAAAGGAATCAGTTAAGTTATGACGATTCAGTTACTAAATATATCCCTGAATTTCCTTATCCCAGAATTACAATCAGAGAGCTTTTAAATCACACTTCGGGCTTACCAAATTATTATTGGTTGGTTGAGCATCATTGGCATGATAAAAAGGCACCAAATAATGAAGATATTATAAAAATGCTGGCAGAACATAAACTGAACCTTTATTTTACCCCTGGTCGTAGATGGGATTATTCAAATACTGGATATGTTGTATTAGCTTCTATAGTTGAAAGATTATCAAAGCAGTCTTTTGCTGATTTCATGCACTCCAATGTTTTTGATCCTTTAAAAATGGAAAATTCATTTGTTTATAGTAGTTCCGCAAGTAATGAGAAAAAGGATAGGTTAATTGGTTATTATTATCGAGGAAGACGGTATCGAATGATTCCAGAAACAGTAAATGATGGAGCTGTAGGAGATAAAGGTATTTATTCAACTACAGAAGATTTGTTTAAATGGGATCAGGCACTCTATAACAATACACTAGTTTCAGCTGTAACATTTAATGAAGCTATATCAACATTTAAACTTCACGGGAAATATGAGATTCCTTATGGATTTGGATTCAGAATCAGAGATCGAAATAATAAGAAAATAGCCTATCATCATTGTAAATGGAATGGTTTCAGAACAAGTTTGCTTCGTTATGTTGAAGATACCAATACTGTGATCATCTTAAACCATACATATTCATCGCTAACCTATTCCATAATTCGTGAAATTCAGCAGGTTTTAGACGATTCTACTGACGTTGATTTAACTCAACAAGTTGTATCATCCATACTAGATGAAGGACTGGAGAGTGCTGTTAATTTTTATTTTGAGAGCACTTATGGCAAGAATGCAAAGTTGGATACTTTGAAAATTACAGAAGCAAGTAAGGTTCTTTATGATATGAATAATCCTAAAACTGCAGAGAATCTGTTATTATTCAGAGATATGTATATCAAAGGGGAGTTGGATACTAATTTTATGACTGATAAAAGCTTCTTGGAGTCGTTATCAATTAAGTCATTAAATAAGATTAACCTAATTCGCTAATTCTTTCTAAACCTCTTAAATCTAAAATCTTTATTTTCCTGCCATCTAAAGCAATAATTTTTTCACTAGCAAACGTAGAAAGCGTTCTAATTGCATTCGAAGTGGTCATATTGGAAAGATTAGCAATATCTTCACGAGAAAGATAAACTTTTATGGTGGCATTGTCTTCTTCTAGACCATAGGTGTCTTTAAGAAATAATAAAGATTCGGCTAATCTGCCTCGTATATGTTTTTGGGTGAGTGTGACGGTTCTATTATTTGAGAAACCTAATTCTGATGCTAAAGAACGAATTATACTTATGGAAAGATCATGATTTGATTTTAATATTATAAACAAAGTATCTTTTTCAATGGTGCAAATAACACTATCCTCAATAGCTTCAGCTGAAGCCAGGTAGTTTTGTTCAGCAAAAAGAGCTCTGTATCCAATAAAGCCTACGGGCTTAGCCATTCGCACAATTTGCTCTCTTCCACCAACACCTTCTTTAAAGATTTTAACTTTTCCTTTGGATAAACAAATTAATCCGCTTGGTTTATCTCCCTCTTTGTAAATTATATCGTTTTTCTTGTAGTATGTACAGGTGCTGTTTTTCTTCAGAAGTTCCTTTTCTTCTTCATTAAGAACACTGAAAACAGACATTTGGTTATCGATTATATTATGGCACTCAACGTTCATTGATGTATTTTTTATAAAAATATGTTAAAAAACATACAAATGTATAATTTTCGCCTAAAACTATAAAATATTTTTTTGAAAATCGGATTTTAACCGCATTATCTGATTAAAAAAGAACAGTAAGATTTAAACAAATCTTACTAAATATTGATTAACTGTATTTTGCTACTAACGGCATTCTTCTACCGGCACCAAATGCTTTCGATGATATTCTTAAAATTGGGGGTGCCTGATATCTTTTATATTCATTAGCATCAACAAGCCTTGTGATTTTTTCTACTATCGATTGATCAAAACCCTCTTCCACAATTTCTTCTAAAGGTTTTTGCAACTCAATATATTCGAAAAGAATTTTATCTAATTGATCGTAATCAGGCAATGAATCTGTATCTTTTTGATCGGGTCGAAGTTCCGCCGAAGGCGGTTTTGTTATGGTGTTTTCAGGTATAATTTCAGTATCTCGATTTATATAGCGGGCTAATTTATATACATCAAGTTTATAAACATCTCCTAAAACGGAGAGACCTCCATTCATATCGCCGTATAATGTTCCATATCCAACAGCCGCTTCACTTTTGTTCGACGTATTTAAAAGGATATGACCAAATTTATTCGATAATGCCATTAAAATTGTTCCTCTTGCTCTTGCCTGAATATTCTCTTCTGTTATTCCTTCATCTAATCCTTTAAAAACATCTTTTAATGATTTGTTAAAACTATCAACCACCTCTTGAATATTCACAACATCATATTGGATTCCAAGATTTTTCGCTAAGGTTTCAGCATCTGTTATTGAATGATCCGATGAATATTTTGATGGCAAAAGGAGTACCCTTAAATTTTTAGCTCCTAGTGCTCTTTCTGCAATAACTAACGATACTGCCGAATCTATACCTCCAGATAAGCCTAGTGTAGCTTTCGTAAAATTCATTTTTTCAAAATAGTCACGAATTCCTAAAACCAATGCGTCGTGTATTTTGGCAATAACATCCGGATCTTCATCAATGGTTTTATTTTGCGAGCTTTTAACTACTAAATCTAAATCATAAACCTTGTAATCTTCTTTAAACAGCTTCAATTCATCAGCTATAGTTCCGTCTGGATTCACCACTAAAGAGCCGCCATCAAAAATCAATTCGGTTTGTGCTCCAACTTGATTTACATTAAAAAGTGGTAGTTTATATTTTTTTGCATTACGAATAAAAACGTTTTTTCGTCCCCATATTTTTGTATATGAAAATGGCGAAGCAGCAATATTTACAATAAAATCCGGCTTATACTCTATGAGTTTTTCCATCGGTGCAATATTGTATAGCTGATTCTTTGCAAAAGTGTTCTCTACTGGCTGAAAATCCCAAAGATCTTCACAAATTGTAATAGCAATTTTCTTTTCTTTATACTCAACCACATTGAATTTATCGTTGGGTTCAAAATATCTGTACTCATCAAATATGTCGTAAGTTGGAAGCAATGTTTTATTCTGAATATACTTTACTTCACCATCAGCAATAAATATGGCAGAATTATATAATCTTTTTCCTTTCTTATGATAATTTAAAGTCGGTGAACCAATAATTACAGCTATGTTTTTGCAATGTGGAGCAATTTCCTCTATTGCAATTTCACATTGTTCTATAAATGATTTTTTCTCTAACAAATCTTGCGGAGGATATCCGCAAACCGATAATTCAGAAAACACAATTAAATCAACCTGATCGGATTTAGCTATATCAATCTGATCGATTATTTTAGAGGTATTCTTTTCGAAATTACCTATATGATAATTCAATTGTGCCAGAGCAATTTTCATAGGGTGTATTTATTATAAATGATATTAAAATAATACTCCAACTCTTATGGCCAGGTTTCCAAGTGTTACTTTACTGTCGCCACCGTCGGTGATATCAATAAACCCGTTTGTATAAGTTAATCCAACAACAAGAGCCGCATTTCCTCCTATAGAGTATTCAGTACCTGCACCGATAAAATAACCTAAATTAAATAAACGTACTTCATCGCTTATGTTTTCATTTTGTAATTCATAACCATCAACTTCGGCAGTGGCCTTAATATTTATTCCTCCATTTAGTCCAAGATGAGTGAAGAAAGTCCAATAGCCAATTTCGTTTGTTTTTAATTTTAGACCCAAAGGTATATCTATGTATTGCAACTTATATAGTATGCTACTTCCAGCAGGCAAATCTTCATTTCCACTTCCGGTTTTTAAAGTCTTGACATTTTCAAAGTTCAAATTTCCACCTGTGTTATCAATTGAAATACCTGTCATTATCGCATAGTTATCTGCAAAAAACTTATCCACATTTAAACCAATATTTACTCCAAACTTTGATCCATCGTTGTCAATTGAATTATAATCTGATTTCATCCATGAAAATTTCGGATCAACAAATACTGTAAAACGCAAATTTGTATTCTGTGCGAATATTGTAACAGTTGAAATGAGTAATATTGAAATTAATAAATACTTTTTCATACTTTTAGGCTTTGTTTTTAGTTCATACAAAAATAGACAAAAATCACAGGATATAAAGTGATTTTTAGAGTTTGAAAACAAAAATCAGACCTTTTCATTAAAACAATGAAGTTTATTTAAAAAAAATTTGCAATGATAAAAAAAGGAATTACTTATCTGGCTATTCTCTTGACTATTATAAGTTCATGTAAACAAAAGGAAAAGTTTGACATTGATACCTCGAAAATTAATCTGGAGTTAAATATAAAGAGATTGGATAAGGATATTTTTGAGATCGATCCCGGGAATTTGGATGTAGAATTACCTCAGCTGATTGAAGAATATGGAGAATTTTATGAGTTGTATAGCATTAGGATAATAAATCTTGGAAATCCGTATCAGGAAAATTACTCCGAGCTTTTAACAGGATTTATTACCGACTATACTATGAATAAAGTGTATGAAAAAACGATGGAAGTATTTCCCAATGTAAATTATATTGAAACAAGTCTGAAAAAAGCTTTTAAAAGATACAAATATTTCTTCCCCGAAAGAATCGTTCCCGAAGTATATACATATATTGGAGGTTTTAATCAATCAATGGTAGTTTCGGATAGTATTTTGGGGATTGGAGTGGATAAATACCTTGGTAAAGATTGCGAATTTTACGATCGTTTGGGTATCGCCAATTATCTTCAAAACAATATGAATCCGGAAAATATTCCAACCGATGCTATAAGGGCCTGGGCCCTCACCGAATTTACTTATAATGATTCGATTGATAATCTGGTTAATAACATAGTTTACCAGGGGAAAATTCATTTTTTTCTCGATGCAATGTTTCCTAAAGTTTTGGATAGTTTAAAAATTGGATTTACATCTGATGAGATGCTTTGGTATATTAAAAATGAAAAGCAAATGTGGAATTACTTAATAGAAAACAAGTTGCTTTTTTCAACAGATTACATGACCATAAATCAACATATTAATCCGGCTCCATTTACCTCTGGTTATCCAAATGAATCACCGGGAAGAGCATCTATTTGGCTTGGATGGCAAATCGTAAGGAAGTACATGCAGAGAAACCCAGAAATAAGCTTGAATGAATTAATGCTTAATAACGACTATCAAGAAATTCTTTCTGAATCCAGATATGAACCTAAATGAATGCAAGAAGCCACCGAAAGGAGTTTTGTTTAACTCTTAATTAATTAGTATTTAGCATTTTTAATCTTTGGTTGAACAAAACTTTTTGTTAAGTGTTTCACTATAAAAAATTAACAAATCAATGGATTTAGTCATATAGATTCACTAAATTTATTGGAATCAACCTTACAATAATTAATCGCAAAATATTAATCACTATGAAATCAGACATTGAAATTGCTCAGAGTACCAAAATTCAACCTATTGTTAATATAGCAAAGCAATTAAACATTCCTGAAGATGATCTTGAATTATATGGAAAATATAAGGCTAAACTTCCATTAGATTTGATTGATGAAGAAAAAATCAAAAATGGAAAGCTAATTTTAGTTACAGCAATTACGCCTACTCCTGCTGGCGAAGGAAAAACAACAACTTCAATTGGTTTAACACAGGCCCTAAATAAAATCGGGAAAAAAGCTACGGTAGTGTTGCGCGAACCTTCATTAGGTCCGGTTTTTGGCATAAAAGGGGGAGCAGCAGGTGGAGGGTTTTCTCAAGTTATTCCAATGGAAGATATTAACCTCCATTTTACTGGCGATCTATCAGCGGTGGAAAAGGCTCATAATTTATTAGCTGCGCTTATTGATAATAATATCCAGTTAAAAGAAGGGAACTTAGGAATTGATCCCAGAACGGTAGAGTGGAAGAGAGTAATGGATATGAATGAACGAGCCTTGCGAGATATTGTGATTGGTTTAGGTGGCCCAAAGCAAGGTGTTCCGCGCGAAACAGGTTTTCATATTACTGCAGCATCAGAAGTTATGGCAACCTTATGTGTTGCTAAAGATTTACAGGATCTTAAAAAGCGATTGGGAAATATTTTTATTGGTTATACATATGATGGTAAGGCAGTTTTTGCCAGAGATTTAAAAGCAGAAGGAGCTATGACTGTTTTATTAAAAGATGCCATCAAACCTAATTTAGTTCAAACACTTGAAGGTAATCCAGCAATTATTCATGGTGGCCCTTTTGCAAATATAGCGCAAGGTACAAATACAATTATTGCCACTAAGATGGGTTTATCATTAAGTGATTACGTGGTTACTGAAGCTGGCTTTGCTAGTGAATTAGGGGCTGAGAAGTTCTTTAATATTAAATCACAATTTGGTAAGCTACAACCCAAAGCAGTTGTAATTGTTGCTACTATTAGGGCATTAAAATATCATGGAGGTGCTAAATTAGCTGAACTTTCAAATGAAAACTTAGAGGCTTTAAATAAAGGGTTTGAAAATCTGGATAAGCACATTGAGAATATGACTTATTTTGGATTTAAACCGATCGTAGCCATTAACAAATTTACATCGGATACTGATGCTGAGGTTGAATTATTAAAGAAACATTGTGATAATTTAGATGTTACGGTTGCATTAAATGATTCATGGGCACTGGGAGGTGATGGCGCAACGGAATTAGCCGAAAAAGTTGTTGCTTCAGTTTCTGAATGTTCAAGTTGCTTTAAGCCTTTATACGAATTGGATTGGAGTTTTGAGAAAAAAATTGAAACAATTGCCACTAAGATGTATGGAGCCAAAGATGTTGAATATACAGTAAAAGCTAAATCGCAGCTTCAAAAGATTAATGATCTTGGGTTACAAAACTTAGCAGTTTGTATTGCAAAAACGCAAAAATCCTTATCAGATGATATGCATAAAAAAGGTAGACCAAGAGATTTTACCGTTAAAATAAGAGAAATAGAATTATCGTCCGGAGCCGGTTTTATTGTTCCTATAGCTGGCACTATAATGCGAATGCCAGGTTTACCAAGTAAACCTTCTGCAGAAAAAATTGATATTGATGATAATGGAAATATTACGGGTTTGTTTTAAATTTAGATAATTAGATTTTTATGATGGGTCCATACTTTAAGTATGGGCCTTTTGTTTTTTATTAATTTGTATCTTTGTTTTAAGAAACTTTAATTTATAGAAGCTTATATTGCAAATTTTCAGTTTCTTAAAGGATCAAAATAAGAATGATGAAAAAGTATTTAATATTTTCGATTACTTTTTTTTTGATTGTATTTAGCTGCAATCAGCCATCTGAAGTTAATGAATTAAAAGTTCGTCAGGTTGTCGATACCATTGGTTTTGCTCAGTACAATTGGCAAATGGATTCAATAATCAGTAGACTTGATCCTGAACTTAACTCGAACCAAAAGTGGAGGGTAGCTATCACACCCCACGATGATTATTTATATGTAGGCAAGCTATATCCTAAAATTTTATCAGGTATCAAGGCAAAAACGGTTATACTTTTTGGAGTCGCTCATAAAGCAAGTAGTTTCAATCTTGAAAATCAAATTATATTCGATTCATTTGATCAGTGGTCGGCACCCTATGGAAATGTCAAAGTTTCTGATTTAAGAAACGAAATTATCGCAAAATTAGATGACAGTTTATTTGTTATCCATGATAAAATGCAAAGTGCAGAGCATTCACTGGAAGCCTTAATTCCCTTTTTGCAGGTAAATAATTCTGAAATAGAAATAATACCGATACTTGTTCCTTATATGTCGTACGAAAGAATGCAACACACAGCAAAGAATTTAACAAAAGTTCTTTCATCCATCATGAAAAAAAATAAATTGAATTGGGCTAACGATATTGCCATATTGATTTCCACTGACGCTGTACATTATGGTGATGAGGATTGGGGCGGTAAAAATTATGCGCCTTATGGAACTGATAGTTTAAGCTTGGTTGAGGTAAAGAATATTGAATTAGAAATTATTAATAATTGTTTGGTTGGGGAAGTTTCTCCAACTAAAATCCAAAAATTTATTCAGTACACAGTGCAGGAGGACGATTATAAAGAATATAAATGGACCTGTTGTGGTCGATATTCTGTACCTTTCGGCTTATTAACTGCTTACAATTTAAATAATTTATCTAAGAATAATATTTTAAAAGGTGATTTAGTAGGATATTCTACAAGTATCGATCACGCCAAGATAGAGGTTGAGGATTTGAGAATGGGGACAACAGCTCCTGCTAATAATCATCATTTTGTTGGATACGCTGCTATAGGATATAAATAATATGAAGACCAGTAGTTCTCTTGTAAAAAAGCTAGTTGTTTATTTCTTATTACTTAATATTTTCACAGTAATTGTCATAGGTTCATATTCATATTACCGGGCAAAAGATGCCCTGGTTGAAAGAACATTTGATCAGTTAACATCGTTAAGGATTGAAAAAAAATATAGAATTGAAAGGTTTTTTAACGATCGTATTCTGGATGTAAATCTAGTATCAAAGTCTAATGATGTTAGAAACATTTTGTCATACCTAAAAGACTCTGCACCGAACAAAAAACTAGATTCAACGATTAATGAGGAATACAATAGATTTCTTCACAAGCATTTCATTTCAGGCAGTTATTATAAACAGTTTTATGTTGTAAATAACAAAGGAAGATCTGTTATTTTCAGTGCGACAGAAGATAATCCATCCGAAATGCAATATAGTCTGATTAGCAAATTATTAATTTCGAGTTTATGGGACAAAATTCTTGATGAGCCTGGAATTCTTATCGAAGATTATAAACTGGATACATTGACAAATTTACCTTCAATATTTATAGGAGCTCCAGTTTTTGATGAGAATAAAACCATACTAGGAATAGTTGCCATCGAAATTGACATTGAAGCAATAAATTCTATAATGTTTGAAAATAATCCACATAACGGATTAGGAAAGTCTGGAGAATCGTATTTAGTTGGGAATGATTATTTAATGCGAAGTACTTCTCGGTTTCAGGATAACGCTGAATTTAAAACAATTGTCAAAACAGAAGGTGTTACCGAAGCTTTATATGGCAACACAAATACAAAATTAATAAAGGATTATAGAGGCATCTCAGTTTTAAGTTCATACAGTAAAGTAGAAATACCAGATTTAAACTGGGCCATTTTAGCAGAGATTGATGAAGAGGAAGCCATGATTCCTATCGAGTCTATTCGTAATAATATATTTTATTTGAGTGTTTTGATGTCGCTATTACTTTTTGCTTTTGTATATATCATTGCACGAAGAATAAGTTTACCTATTATTAAATTAAAAGAAGCTGCCCAAAAAATTACACAAGGAAATTATGATGTATTCGTTGAAGATATTGTTAATAGTGACGAGATTGGAAGTTTAATAGAAGCATTTAATGAAATGTCATCCAAAATAAAAGACCAAACAGAGAATCTTAAATTGGAGCGATCTATGCGATTAAGTTCAATGATTGACGGTCAGGAACTGGAGAGACAAAGACTATCGAGAGAATTACATGATGGGTTAGGACAATCGATTTTAGCTATTAAAATGAGATTAGAACGCATAGCAAGTGCAAATCCTGAGAAATTAAAAAAAATTATGGACGAAGTGCAGGATTTATTTGCAAATACAATCAATGAGGTCAGAAGTATTTCTAATAATTTGATGCCAGCCGTTTTAAATGAATTTGGATTGGTGGATGCTTTGGTAAATTTGTGTAGAGAAGTATCTGGAAGTACCGGAATAAATGTTGAATTTAACCATGAAAGTTTATCATTAACACTTGATGCTAAAATAAAAACCTATTTATACAGGATTTCGCAAGAAGCATTAAATAATATTATAAAGCATTCTAAGGCCAAAGATGCTTTTATTACAATAAGCTCAAATGAAGCATCCGTTTCATTACAAATTGAGGATAATGGAATAGGATTCAATTATATCGATAATAGAAAATTGTGTGGCAATGGCATCTCAAACATGAAAGAAAGAGTACATTTGTTAGATGGAAACATTGAGATCAGATCAGAAAAGCAAAACGGTACCACCATTAAGATAAATATACCTCTAAATATGGCAAAGAATGGAGCAAATTAAAATAGTTTTAGTAGATGATCATCAAATGTTTAGAGATGGTGTAAAGTCTGTTCTTTCGGATGAAGAAAACATTGAGGTTATAGGCGAGGTTGGTAATGCGAAGGATTTATATGAACTTTTAAAATTGCAAACCCCTGATTTGGTTATAACTGATATTTCAATGCCCGACATTTCTGGTATAGAATTATCAAAATACATTTCAGAAAATTTTCCTGGAATAAAAATATTGATCTTATCAATGCATTCCAATGAAGAGTTTATTACCAAAGCTTTGAATGCCGGTGCTAATGGTTATTTGCCTAAGGATACCAGCATGAATGAATTGTTAGAAGCAATAAATACAATTTACAAAGGCGATAACTATTTTAACAAAGACATTTCTAATACCATTTTAAAAACCTTCATTGGTAAATCGAAGGAATCTGAAAATGAAAAATCCTTAACCAAAAGAGAAAAAGAAATTGTGAAGCTTGTTGTTGATGGTTTGACCAATAAAGAAATTGCAGAGCGACTATTTATTAGCATCCGAACAGTTGATTCCCACAAAAATAATATACTACAGAAACTTAATCTGAAATCTTCAGTTGAGTTAGTGAAATATGCAATAAAAAATAAGTTAGCAGATATTGAATAAGTTTTCTAAGTAATTTACCTAGAAAACATACTGTTTTTTCCTATTAGAATTTCCGCTTTTTTACCGATTGTTTGATGATATGTTGAGTGATAGTTTTGTTGCATGTGCAAATATTCTATCATTAGAAAGGGTACATCATCTATTCTTAAAGCAAATCGCTTTAAATCAATTCATTTATCACAATTAATCATTAAACTATAATTATTATGAATCGAAATGCTAAATTTTTTAGTGTATTATTTGCTGTTTTTTTATGCGTAGGAAGTTTGTTTGCGCAAGAGGAAGCAATAACAGAAGAATCACCTTGGAGTGTAGGTGCTGACTTTGTAAGTCGATACATTTGGCGTGGTGTTAACCTGGGCGGCTCGTCTCCAAGTGTTCAACATTATCTTGAATATGGCTTCGGAACAGATGATCATTCTTTTGCTATTGGGGCGTGGGGAGCTTATTCATTAAGTGGAAGCCAAACAGGACAGGAAGCAGATTTATATATCTCTTATACATTAAAGGAGATGTTCTCGTTAACTTTTACTGATTACTTTTTCCCTGATGAAACAGTTGGAAGAAATAAATATTTCAACTATAACATGGACTGGGATAAAATAAATAGTGGTGAAGAGGAACAAACAGGTCATGTGGTTGAAGCTGCTTTAAGTTTCAATGGAACAGATAAAATTCCAGTAAGTTTTATGTTCGCTATGAACATTTGGGGGGCAGACTCAAGAAAATATACAGATAACGCAGGTGTAATGGTTCCTGAGGACAAGATAGTCATGTCAAAATACATGGAACTAGGTTATTCAACAGATATTAACGGTGTTGTTATGGATGTTTTTGCAGGAATGACATTGGATAATCCTGAAATTGCCAAAGGAGAACCTGAAGGATTCTATGGACAAAGATCTGCAGGATTCATAAATCTTGGCTTTACGCTTTCTAAAGAATTAAAAATAACAGATAACTACTCTTTACCAATTTTTGGCTCATTGATTACAAATCCTGAAGCAGAAAATATTTTTATGGTATTTGGGGTATCATTCTAAACCTAAATTATTAATATCTAAATCAAATTAATTATGTTCGACAGTGGTTCAACAACTTTTATGATTTTATGTACAAGCTTGGTTATGTTAATGACACCAGGCTTGGCATTCTTTTACGGTGGTTTAGCTGGTAAAAGAAATATTCTTGGTATCATGGTACAAACATTTGTATCACTAGGTATAACAACCATTATGTGGGTAACCGTAGGTTATTCATTGTGTTTTAGTGGTGGAGATGGTGGAATTATTGGAAACTTAGATTTGGCATTTTTAAAAGGAATAGCTTTTGACCAGGCCTTTGACAATGGTAAATATCCTGTTTATATCTTTGTGGCATATCAAATGATGTTTGCCATCATTACTCCAGCCCTTATTACTGGAGCATTTATTAATCGTGTTACATTTAAAGGATATCTTATTTTCTTAGTGTTATGGCAATTATTTGTATATTATCCATTCGTACATATGGTATGGGGTGGTGGATTACTTGCCGAATGGGGAGTTCTTGACTTCGCTGGAGGTATCGTAGTTCATGCAACAGCAGGTTTTGCAGCACTAGCATCTGTACTATATGTTGGAAAACGTCGCGATACAAATTCTCCTCCTAACAGTATTCCTTTGGTAGCTATTGGAACTGGTTTATTATGGTTCGGTTGGTATGGTTTTAATGCGGGAAGCGAATTAGATGTAGATGCAATCTCAACTTTAGCTTTCTTAAATACCGATGTAGCTGCTTCATTTGCTGCAATTACATGGTTAATAATAGAGTGGGTTAAAGAAGGTCAACCTAAATTTGTTGGATTATTAACTGGTGCTGTTGCTGGACTTGCTACAATTACTCCTGCTGCTGGTTTTGTTCCATTGTGGGCTGCTATGTTAATTGGTATAGCTGCTGGTGCTGTTTGTTTCTTAGCAGTACAAATGAAAAACAAATTAGGCTGGGACGATGCCCTCGATGTATGGGGTGTTCACGGTGTTGGTGGATGTCTTGGTACTATCTTACTAGGTGTTTTTGCATATTCTCATATCAATGGACAGAGTGGATTATTAGAAGGTAACACAAGTTTCTTCTTAAAAGAAGTTGCAGCAGTTGCTATTTCTGCCATATATGCGTTTGTATTTACCTATTTAATGTTGGTTATTATTAATTTAATAACTCCCGTGAAAGCGACAGAAGAAGAAGAAGAAATTGGTATAGACCAGGCTCTGCATGGTGAAAAAGCTTATGACGAAGGTGCATTATAATTTTTCCCAAGAGGTTTAGTTTTATCTAAACCATCTTATAAAGAAAGAGGCTGACAAAATTGTCGGCCTCTTTTGATTTCTTAAGTTATTTTAAACCGATTCAAGCTTTTCTTTTTTTGCCATAATAACTACATAAATTGCAGTGAATGCAAGATTTACCCATATTATTGCGAAAATAACACCAACTCCTAGCATAAGCAGCCCTGCAATACTAATCGGTATAATCATTAGAGCCATTAAGAAAATAGTCCAGCCATGTCCACGTGTTAGTTTCCAGCTTTCCTCAACTGCTTTAACCGCATCTAATTTTTTATCAACTACTAAGTAAGGAACAAATGCTAATCGACAAGCAAATATAATCCCCGGCACAATGAGAAAAACCATTCCAATTCCTATAATTGCAGACAAAAGCAAGTTAGCTAAAACAATATTTATATAATCTTTAAATCCATAAAATAATTCGTTTAAATCAATGGTTTCTTTGCGAATTATTCTAAGCAATACTTTTTTAGCACCGTATTTTAAGGGTGCTACAAGAAAGAAAAAGTAAGCAATCGTGAATATACTAAAGAAGTTAAACATCATCGGAAAATGAATGTGTTCAATTTCGTAGGTCCATCCAACAGGAGCACTAATGACACCTAGAAATACGATTACTAAAAATGCATAAAGAAAGTATTCAAACATTCTACGCCAACCCAAGCTGTATGATTCACCAGCTGTTGGTCTTAATTCTTCAATTTTTTCAGTTGTTTCCATAATTAATTTATTTTGGTTTATATCAAATTCTAGGATAAAACTAGCCAGTCTTATTATATAAGAAAAGATACTTAAGTAGGAAAAGACAAAAATCCTACTTAAGTAGTGTGGTTAAGTATCACATTTATAGATAAATAAAATATTATGGATTTGATATTGGGTATTTATTTTGATGATTTTATCCTAATTTTCAACATATGTTTCCTACTTAGGTAGGGTAGAGTTTATAGTTTTGAAGTGGATTTAAACTTTATAAATGTGTATTTTTATTTAAATTTTAAATTGGAATGAAAATAGAAATTCTTATTATAACAATCCTATCTTCAATAATTTTCGGCTTCATTGCTCTCATCATCTCTTTTATAATGCAACGCAGGTATGAGCTGGTTTATGTTAAGAGCTATTTTTACCATCAAATATTAATCTTTTTGTTTGGTTTTTATGGATTATTGGGAACCATATCAACTCATTATTTTTTATTGGATGTAGAGGTTAAAGGAGCTTTAATGAAACACCTTTTTTCGTTTTTCCCTTTTATAGGAGTTCCATTCATGATCCTTGCATGGTATATGTTTATTAAAATTTCATTCGAGCTTGTGGAGAAGAATCTAAGCTTGCGGTTTACTATTTGGTTCTTTGTTATTTTGATTATTGTTTTTTTAACATTTGGATTCTTAGTTCCTTTTATAGATTTTTTTGCTGTAAAAGAAATGGAAATTAATATAAGAGTATTTCTATTTTTTATTTTAATCGAATTGATCACGCTAATAATTGCTTTTATTAATTACTTTATTTCGAGCAATAATTTAATAGATAAACAGAAGGTACGGTTTATTAAAATATTTGCAACTGAAAATTTGGTATTGTATATGTTATCTGTTGTTTTTCTCATTTTTGGCGAACGGAGCATTAATTACATTGCAGGATATACTATATTATATTTTTCCAAAGATATATTTCCCCTTTTCTTATTAAACAGATACTTAAAAAGAAACTATACTCATCCTGTGAATGATGTTACTGAAGGAGCCAAAGAATCTTTTGTTGAGAGGTTTGGAATATCTAAACGCGAGACTGAGATTATTGAAGAGATTATCAAAGGTAGAACCAATAAGGAAATTAGTGGGCATTTATTCATTTCATTGCAAACTGTAAAGGATCACATTCATAACATATTTTTAAAAACTGAGGTAAAGAATCGAGTTCAGCTTACAAATCTTATTCGACAATATGAGATAAAATAAAGAAGCTGTTCACCTCATAAAAGGAGAACAGCTCTGTTTTATTTTTCGTAAGATTTATTTATCTAGTTCATATCCCAAAGTTTTTCCTTTTTTGGTTGCAGGAATTCCTTGAGTCATCCATATTGGAGCGGGTTCATTTTTCAAGTAATGATCAAAAAATTGCATCATTCTTTTGCTCAAATCCTTATTGTTTGGACTTCTTCGTTTTTCATTGTGAGGTTGATCATTATAATTCAGCATCCAAACAGGTTTATTTAATCGTCTCAATGCAACAAAATATTCAATTCCCTGGTACCATGGTACAGCTCCATCTCCATCATTATGACGTATTAATACAGGTGTATTTATTTTAGGCGCATAGAAAACAGGTGAATTTTCAATATAGTTTAAAGGTTTCTCCCAGAGTGTGCCACCAATTCTGCTTTGTGTCTTTTCATACTGGAACATTCTACTCATTCCCGATGTCCATCGAATGCCTCCATATGCACTGGTCATATTAGAAACAGGAGCACCAATGGAAGCAGCGGAGAATAAGTCTGTTCTTGTTATGATGAAACCAGCCTGATATCCACCCCAACTTTGGCCTTGAATTCCAATTTTGTCTTTATCCAGATAATTTCTTTCTGTTAACAAAGCTAGGGTTCCACTTACAACATAATTATATGCACTTTCCCCTGGATAACCTTCCTTATAACGGATATTTGGCATAAAAACGAAATATCCATTACTTGTATAAAATGTTGGATTTATAACAGAACGACTTGGTTTTGGCACATAATAATAATGTATATCATCTGAATGTAAGCGATAAAAATAGACGATCATCGGATATTTTTTATTCGAATCAAAATTCTCAGGTTTGTATAGCAGTCCTTCCTCTTCAGTTCCATCAGGAGTAATCCATTTAACCAAATCAACATTTCCCCATAAGAAATTATCTTGTTGTGGATTTTCATCTGATATTTTTTCCATTTCGCTGAAATCTAACGAACTTGTCCAAATGTCATAATACTCTTTAAAACTTTGTTTTTGCCATATTATTCTGTTGGCATTTTTAGCCTTTAAAGGTCTGCGGCTAAATAAATAATCATCCATCACAATTTTATTCGGATCCGATTTACTACTTAGGTTAGTTTTATAATATCCAGACTGTTTATTTGAATAGTTGAATGCTCTTAGAAGGATTTCTTCTTTTGGATCAATAAAGTCTTCATCAGGATTAAGATCAACTGCTATTAACCTGATGTTATTTTTTCTTCCATATTGATTCGTTAGATTCACAGGTACCTGCTTCATTGTTGGATCAATCTTCCAAATGTCGTATCGATCCCTAATGAGGATATATTTGTCATCTTTTATCCAACCTGAAATTCCATAAGGATAAGCATCCATTGGGTAATCATTTTCTTCATCAAAAAAGTTGAGATTGATTGAACCAGTTAAATTCTGAATGGATTTATTTTTTAATGAATAGGAGAACCAGGCTTTTTCGTTATAGCTATACCAAAAAATGAAATTTCCCATGCTAGAAAGTCCAATTTCTGCCTTAAGCCTTTTTTTAAAAAGTGTTTTCTCACCTGTTTCAATATTTAATATGTAAATATCAAAATATTCTGGAAATTCCCAGGAAGTTTGTTTTTCATAGGGTTTGTAATTGTATACTAAAGCATAATTTCCATTTCCTTTAACACTGAATTCAATATGCTTAGCAGTTTCATCTTCTAATTGAATTATTTTTTGCTTTTTAATAAGATAAACAGCGGTATATGATTCATTAAGATTATCATCTAATTCGCTTAATTGTTGGGGTTGAAGTTTGCTGTCCGTCCAACTCCACAGGTCTAAAACAACTTTTTCCTCTTCAAGTAAGGTATCTTCAGGTTCTGGCTGAGGCATATACGCTATCCCAAAAAATAAACGAGAGTCGTTATTAGAAAAATACATACTACCACTTTCACTAACCGTCCATTTTTCAGGAATTTCATTAGATAATGTGTCTACAACCTTTTTTGCGGTCTTTTCTTTTATGTGGTAATAGAAAAGACTGAAAACTTTGGTCTCAACAGTATCAAGACTTTGTATATATGCTAATTGATTTCCTTTGTGATCTATTGTTAGCTTTTTTACTAATCCATCTGTAGGACTTAAACTATCAAGTCTTTCATCTTCCGTATTATAAAGATAAATAGTGGATTTAAGCAATGAGTCGTTTTGCTGTTTAATAAAGCCAATTAATTTTCCATTCTCTGAGAGCGAATATTCAGTAATATTCTTAAACTCAAGCTTTTTATTTTTAATAGGATTCAGGATGGTGAAATCATATTCTTTAGGAGCCTCATCATCAAAAATTTCTTTCTCTTTTTCATCGTCTTTTTTTGTGGTATCTACAGGAACATTCTTTTTATATAAATAAGCCATCCATGATGATTCTTCTTTAGCAATTTCAAAAGACTGAATGTCTTCAATTTTTATAATTTCTTTGGCTCCCAGAATAAAGATTACTAATGAGTCTTTTGGTAATTCATCTTTGGGAGTATCTCCTAATTTTAATGCACGCAAAGTATCTTTGTAGGGATATGTTTTAAATGCAGCAAAGTCAGAATTAGGTGAAAATATAGCATTCTTTGCTCTTTCAAACTTTGTTTTTTGTTTTGTATTTGCATTGTAAAATACGACTTTACCATCGCCTTGATAGGGATTTGATTCATAAAGAATCCAATTTCCATCATTTGATATTGCTTTGTCTTCGATATATTTCCAATCATCATAATCTGAAGAACTTAAAGATTTTTTAGTGTTTTGACTATTACAAATAATAGTTGTTAAAACAAAAAGTAAGGTAATAATAGTGTTTTTCATATTGATTATTATTAATTTATATAATTTAACTACTTGCTAATTAAATTCTGTAAAATTTTGCTTTTTTTAATGAAAAAGTAAACTTATACAGCATAACATATATTAGAATCTCAAATAAATAATTGGTTTAAATGCTAAGATAAAATTTAATAATCTGACATATGTTATTTTTTATCTGTCAATTTTGCAGTTTCTTATTAAAAAATCCATTTGGTATAGATTATGATATGCAAAAATGCAGATATATAAATACGTAAAATAAAAAACAGTGAATTTAGAACATATTAAATCTCATTCGGAATTGCAGGATAATTTGAAATTTTCAAAAGATGTTTTTCTATTATTGTATAAATCACAAGCTGAAAATAGCGAATGTGCTCTAAAAAATATCGCGGAATCGGACGAAAAAGCAGGGATAAATATTTTAGCTGCTGATGTTAATTCAGTGAAGGACATTCATGAAAATTATAAGATAAATACTGTACCTACTTTATTACAATTTAGCAAAGGGAAATTAATCACTGTATTAAAGGGATGTCATGAACCAGGCTTTTTTAAATCAATATTTGAAAAAACTCTTTATTCTGCTGGTAATCATAAGGAGGAAAAGAAAAATAAAACCGTAGTTGTTTATACTACTCCAACATGTCCACATTGCACTACTGTTAAAAACTATTTGAAAGGGCTTAGGATACCTTTTAGGGATATAAACGTTGCACAAGATCAGAAATTGGCAGAAGCGATGATTAAAAAAAGTGGGCAACAGGGTGTTCCTCAAGTTGAAATAGATGGTAATATGATAGTTGGTTTTAATAAGAAAAAAATTGATGAGTTATTAGAGATAAGATAAAGTCAAACAATTAAAATTTAGAAAATGAAAGAATTACAACCATTAAACGAACATGTTTTATTGGATATAACAGAGGATAAAGAAGAACAAAAGACGGCTTCTGGAATTATTATTCCCGATTCTGTAAAAGAAAAAAAGAAGGTGGCAAAAGTAGTAGCTATAAGTTCTATTGAGAATTCCGCAGTTACTGTCGGCGACAATGTTTTATACAAAGAGTTTTCGGGAACTGAAGCTGAAATAGAAGGAAAGACTTTTTTATTGATTCCTTATGCAGATATTTTGGCTAAGATTGTTGAAACTGAGTCCATTTAACAAATGAAAGAGATAAAGAGGGTTTGGAAATTTCCAAACCCTTAGTTTTTTTATCTACCATCAACGTGAAGAACACGTGTTGTTTTCTTTAATGTTCTGAGTATTATAAATATTAGAAACGTAATTATTAATGTATACAACCAAAAGTCTGTAATCATAAACTGCTCTGTCGCTAAATAATTTTTAAGAACATTTAAATAGGCAAAAGAAATTCCTAAGGCAAATAATCCATTATATTCTCTCTTTAATACATTTTTTAAAGAAAATTCAAGATCGGGCTTTTGCCAACCTTTTAGTTTAGGAAAAAAAGGAGGGGCAGTCATCGACCACTTTTGGTATTGTTCACCGAACTTTCCTTTTAAGAATTGTTCTTCAGCAAACATAATGCGCTCGTAATACAGCCAAAACAACAATATGGTGCTTACTGCAAACCAAATATTATTAACGTAGAGAATAATTCCAAGCCACATCAAAAAATTTCCTAAATAAAGAGGATGTCTAACCACTGAGTAAATACCTTTGGTGTTAACTGTTTCGGCCACCTGTTTGGCTGTATTTCTTCCAGATGTTCCTTTGGGAGTAAATCCAATTACTAAAATACGAATGAGTAAACCTAATAATGAAATGGCAAGACATATAATTGACCAACTTAACTCAGGTAATTTAACATCCTGTTTAAATTCTAAAATCAATATTAGTGTTGCCAAAGGATACAATACAACTGGGAGGTAACTTCTATGTTTGAAAAACCAGTTTCCTCTTTTATCAAATTCTTCAACTAATGACATATTAAATGGTTTAAAGTGGTTTCTTTTCAGGTGGTGAATTTAATAATTATTTAACAATTCTAAGGTTTAAACTTAGTATTGGAAATAAAAAAACCCGCCTAATTAAGCGGGTGCAATTTTTTGTAGCTATAGGTTTATTCAGGATGAATAGCCTCAACTGGGCAAACATCAGCACAAGCACCACAGTCTGTGCAAGTTTCAGGATCAATTGTATAGATATCACCTTCAGCTATTGCTTCAACTGGGCATTCGTCAATACAAGTGCCACAAGCTGTGCAATCATCAGTTATTACGTAAGCCATGATTATTTATTTTTAGTTTAAAAATGTTAATTCATCACAAAATTATTTCCTTAATTTAATTTGAGAAACAAAAAGACTATTAAATAATTCTTTTTCGCCAATTTAGAATGATTATAAGCTAAATGTTTAAGAGAAATATAATGTCTTTTAACATGTTTAAGTATTTAAATACTTAATTGAAACATAAGCCATAGTTCCCATACCTGTTATTAGAGCTTTTTCATCAACATTAAAATTAGGAGAGTGTAACGGATTATTATTTGAGTTACCTGAAGAAGTTCCTAATCTGTAAAATGTGGCTGGCAATTCTTGAGAATAATAGGCAAAGTCTTCTGCTGTCATTCTTATATCCAGATCAATTACATTTTTGCTTCCTAAAAATTCTTGAGCAAATTTAATTGTTTGTTCTGTCGTTTTATTATTATTATTTAAAACAGGATAACCATGCTTTATATTTATATCAACACTTGCTTTTTGACTTTTGGCAATTGACTTGCAAATTTCATGTATTTTCTGATGGGCAGTTTTTCTCCAATCTTCGTTCATTGTTCTGAATGTTCCTTCAAGATAAACTTCATTTGGGATTACATTGGTAGCCCCATTTGCAATAACTTTTCCTATGGACAATACCGTAGGTATTTCTTTAGGAGCCAATTCGAAAGGAATCTGCTGTAAGGCAAGAATAATCTGAGAAGCTATTAAAACCGTATTTGTAATTTTCTCGGGCATTGCTGCATGACCGCCTTTCCCTTTTACTGTAATGTAAATTTCATCGGTAGAGGCCATATATACACCTTTCTTGAAACCGACATTTCCTGCATTTAAATCAGGATATACATGCTGACCTAAAACAAAATTCGGTTTTGGGTTTTCCAAAATACCTTCCTCAATCATTTGTTTGGCACCACCAGGTAATTTTTCTTCTGCTGGTTGAAATATAAACTTTACAGCTCCCTCAAACAGATCTTTTAATTCATTTAAAATTAGAAGTGTTCCTAGCAAAGAAGATGTGTGAGCATCATGACCGCATGCATGCATTACACCTTTATTTTTGGATTTGTAAGGAAGATCGTTTTGTTCTTCAACAGGCAAGGCATCCATATCAGCTCTTAACGCAATAACTTTTTTATCTGGATTTATACCCTCGATTAGGCACGTAATTCCTGTATTGGCAATTCCTGATTTATATTTAATTCCCCAAGAATCTAACAATGACGTAATATATTTTGATGTTTCGTATTCCTGAAAAGACAATTCTGGATTTTGGTGCAAATGTCTTCGAATATCAACCACTTGTTGATAATATTTTTCTGCTAATTGGTTTATTTTATCTTTTAGTTCCATTTATTTGTTAAATAACATTTTAATAGAAATCAATAACAAGAAAATTGCAAATACTTTCTTAAGTATTTTATCAGGTAAATGTACTGAAATTTCTGATCCTATATAGCTGCCCAAAACAAAAGCAACAATTAAGATTGCCGCAAATTTAAAGTTAACATAACCACTTTTAGAGTAGTTAATTACTGCTAAAATCCCAACGGGAAAAAGTAATACAGCTAAACTTGTACCTTGTGCATGATGCTGTGTAAAACCCAGAATAAATACCAATGCGGGAACAATGATGATTCCTCCACCCAACCCAAGCGAGCCGCCGACGATACCAGCTATGAAACCAATGATAACTAGTAAAACAATTTCGTTTATACTCATATCGTTAAATATTAAAAGTCTAGACTTAATGAAAAATAAAATATTTGCGGAGTTATTTTCTGATTTTCAATTCCCCAAGCCCAATCAAATCTTGCAAAATAACCAAATAACATTGCTCTTAACCCAAGACCATATCCTGCAACAATAGGATCTCTTTCAGTATCTACAGTAACTACTATGGAGCCATAATCTCGTACGTCTTTATTATATGCGTTTTCATCGGAATAAGGTGACCATCCACTCCAGGCAGTTCCTACATCAAAGAATCCTACCAATTGTAGGTTTGACCAAAATGATGAATTCAGAGGATAATTGGAGAAATACTTAATAACGGGCCATCGAAGTTCAGTATTAATTAAAGCAAAACTATTTCCATTTCGAATATTTTGAGGAAATCCTCTAAGGTTAGTTGCAACCGCCTGATAAGCATAGTCCTCATTTTCGTTAATTGGAATTTCGTTTAAAGGTATAAAAGTAGGTGTCGACTGTGAGAAATTAGTCCAGTTATCTACTCCACCTAAGTAATAAATTAATTTACTGTTTCCAAATGATGTGCTTGCAGCAAAACGCGATGCAAAAATTAAATCTCGGTGTATTTTTTGATAATGCCTTAAATCAGCTCCCAAAACAAACAAATCTGTTTTCGACTTATTGATCTGATTATAATATTCTCCAAAGATTTTATACCTGGTGCCATTATATAAATTTAATCCGGTACTGATTGTATTATCAAAGATATAATCGAACTTAATTCCTGCCCAAAGCTTATGAATATCAGAAGCTTGTAAGCTATTTCGATCTATCGATAAATTTATTTGTTTATCATGCCGTAAAGTTAAAGTACCTTTTAATGCAGTAATCTGACTAAATGGTAAAGTCCGAAGATACATAAGCTTATTCGTTTGTGTTTTGGAGATAAATGTTTCGGTGGTATTTTCAAAACTTTGACGGTGAAATATATACTGTTCATCTATTTTCTTTTTCAGATTTTCCAGGCTAACCAAATATTCATTACTATTAAAGTCGGCAGAAAAACGAACGCCTGCAATAACTTTAAAATCTTCCAATAAATCAGAAGCTCCTATTTTAAACAAAGCATTAAAGCCCGGGTTAAAATAAACGGCACCGCCAGTAAAAGCCTGATAGGTTGCATTTAAAAAACTAAAATCTACCTGGCTTACTACATGATCCGTAAAAAATGTTCGTTGATAAATCTGAATCTTTGGAAAAGTTTTCTTAATTATCGAAGTATCAGCCTTTATGCTATCGTATTTGTATTTGTAATATGATTTTTCAATTTCAAAGACATAATCATTAACATTAACATAATTGTCTTCTATGGAAAATATTTTAGCTGAATCTATGGCAGATTTTTCTCCTGGGCTGGTCATTTTAATACTATCCTGTGTATCAAAAAGTACCTCGAGTTCTTTCTTATAATTGGTTTGATCCAGGTTAACATCATTTTTGATTTGTTCGGAATTTATATATCCCTTATTTACATTATAATTTCCATTATTGTAATTAATAAATGCATAGGATTGTTTGTTTCTGCTTAAATGATGTTCTTTAATATTTCTGGAGAGATTGGTTAAAGACTTTTCGTCTAGAAAATATCTATAATGAATTGAAGTATCAATAAAGCTAATTGTACTATCGTATTTTCCATAAAAAAGGTTGCGTATTCCGTTTTGGTCATTTAAATAATAATATTTATGGAAAGAATGCTCAATTGGAAACACTTCATTTTGTTTTACACTGCTGGTTAGCCTACTAAGTATTGAGCTCTTATTTTTATAATCGTAAATGAACAAATCGAATTGCTTACCATAAGTGTCTTGATTGGTTTGCAGGGTATCGTTTAATCTGTTAGATGTAAAAATGATTTCGTCAGAATTATTAATAAATCTTGGGTTAAAATCATCTGCCAAATCATCCGTAATATGCTCGTGTGTTGATGAAGCAATATCAAAAACATAAATATCCGTTTTGCTATCTTTAACGGCGGAAAATGTCAATTTAGTTCCATCATCAGAATAATTCAAATTCAAGATTTTATCAAAGTATAGTAGGTTACGTTCAACCATTTTATCCTCATTAACAATGTAATTAATAAACTTTAATCCACCTTCCTTTTCTGTAATAATAGTTAATAGTTCTCCTGTCGGATGCCATTCAATTACTGGATAAGTGTAGTCATTAATTTGCTTTATTTTATG
Organism: Marinilabiliales bacterium; assembly: GCA_002869305.1. Taxonomy (GTDB): domain Bacteria; phylum Bacteroidota; class Bacteroidia; order Bacteroidales; family UBA12077; genus UBA12077. The sequence continues at coordinate 5,753 of PKTC01000481.1, read as the reverse complement.
GCCCAGCTTTAATATTTTTTTGGATTTTTGTTCATTGTAATCGTATATCCACACTTTTACTTGTCCAAGCTCATTACTTATATAGGCTAATTTCTCTCCACTAGGGTTTACTTTAACCTGACTATAATAAGTGGCAGTTTTATGCTTTTTTAAAACCAGTTTTTTAAAACCTGTGTCGTTCGCAGAAAAACTTTCCTGATCAAAATAATCCTCATAATACTTTAACCACTGGTGAGTAACTTCTTTAAATGGTAAACCCAGAACTCCCAATATTGCATTATTAGCACCCTTGTTAACATGAGTTAGGTATATGATGTCGGTAATTACTGTATTTCCATAATAATCGTTTATATATTTCCAAAAGGAATGTCCTGCATAAATAGCATCTTCACCGTTTAGTCGATTAAATTTATCATAACGATTGTTTTCAATTCCATCCTTTATCCGATTTTCAATTTCAGTACTCCAATCATTTGCCAGGTATGAGGTGAGTCCTTTTAAATACCATTCGGGAAGGCTTATCATGCTTGAGCTTGCAAAATTTTCTGTAAGCTTACTTCCGTATAACATTTCAGAAACAATTATTTCTGCAATGGCCGATCGCATTTCATTCAAGTATTCCTCATGATTACCCTGAAAATACAGACTAACTTTATTATTTCTTATTTTAGTTATACCTCCAGTATTATATTCCTCTTTACCGGTTACTAAACCAATATTACTCTGACGAAAATCTGAGTATTTGTTGTACACAAGAAAAGTTAATCGTTTATTTAATTTGTGATTTAGTTTTTCTTCAAGTCTAAGAATTTCATCCGAAGCGTGTTTGCCTGTAAATCTAGCAATTGCTTCACCATCCTGATTAAAATAAGTGTCAAAATTATCATACCGATAAAAGGACCAGTAAAAATCATTGTATTGAACGCGATTTTTACCAAAATCCATTTGGTGACCATTGTAAAATTGGCCAAATAAGTTGGAATGTAGAAAATTAAATAAAATGATTAATATGGATAACTTTAAAATTTTCAAGACGTAAAGCTTAACAAGTTAAAAGCTATATTTTGGGTTGAAATTAGTATAATAAATTGAAAAGTTAAAGTTTGTTAACGATTATTACTAAATGTAACGAATTACTATTTTTGTTTGGAGTAATTTTCGAAAAAAATAAAAAACTAAATAAATGTTAGATATGAAAAGATTGATCTTGAGTTTAATTACTGTAGTTGCAATAATAAGTTTAGCAAATGCTCAACAGAAAGGCGCATATATATCTTTTGAAAAAGAAGTGCATGATTTTGGTAAAATAAAGGAAGATGATGGAAAGGTAGAGTATAAATTTATTTTCACAAACACAGGAAATGCTCCTCTTATTTTAAATAAGGTTAAAGCTTCTTGTGGATGTACTTCACCTACGTGGACGGAAAAACCAATTATGCCCGGAGAAAAAGGATTTGTTAGTGCTGTTTTTGATCCAAGAAATCGCCCTGGCAATTTTAACAAAAGTATTTTTGTTGAAACAAATACCGACAAGGGAAGAAACATCTTAAGGATTACTGGAGACGTTATTGCCAGAGAGAAAACAGTTGAAGATTATTATCCTAAGGCTTTGGGTGAACTAAGGCTTGAAACTAATCATTTTGCTTTTGTAAGAGTGTATAATGACCAGGTAAAAAAGGACACTTTAAAAATATATAATTCTTCAGATTCTAATATGGAGGTTTCTTTCAATAATGTTCCTAAGTATGTTGATTTGAAAGTAGTTCCATCTGTTTTGAAGCCAGGGGCAAAAGGTTATGTTTTAGGCACTTATGATGGTGAAATAGTAAATGATTGGGGATTTGTTTCTGATAGAGTGCAGGTATTAATTAATGGAGAATCAGGAAATAGACAATACCTTACCATAAGTGCAAAAATAGAAGAGGACTTTTCTAGGCTTACTGAAAAAGAATTAGAGAATGCGCCAAAGATTTCTTTTGAAGACGAAAGTTTCAATTTTGGCAAAACTGCTTCAAGCGATAAAATAGAACACGATTTTAAATTTACAAATACTGGAAAGAGCGATTTGATTATTCGTAAAATAAGATCTACCTGTGGATGCACTACTGTTGCACCTGAAAAAACAACCATTAAACCAGGTGAATCTAGTTCCTTTAAAGCTATTTTTAATCCTGGATCTCGAAAAGGAACTCAAACAAAATCTATTTATGTGATAAGTAACGATCCTAAAAATTCAAGTGTAAGATTAAGCATAAGAGGCGAAATTTTAAAAGAATAATATTTCAAATAAGAAAAAGTTTATTTGCATAAAGGTGGCTTAATGAAGCTGCCTTTTTGTTTCATAAAAGTCTTTATTTTTTTTAATAATAACCTAAGATGTTCTAATTTCGCATAAAATACTTTGCAATGTCGAAGAAGGAAAAAGAAAATAATGGAAATGAATTTGATTCTGCCTTAAATGTTCAAAAGGGAGTAGATCAACCTGAATCGATTAATCCTGATGTAGTCAGTAAGTTTCGATTAAAGAAAAAAGCATTACGCACGATAGATGAATATGTGCAGGGAATTCTGGAAGGGAATAGAACAGTGTTAGGACAGGCTATTACTTTGATTGAGAGCAATCTTCAAGAACACATGATTCTGGCCCAGGAGATTATTGAAAAGTGTCTTCCTTATTCTGGAAACTCCGTTAGAATAGGAATTACAGGCGTACCAGGTGTAGGTAAAAGTACTTTTATCGAATCCATGGGAAGGTTTATTACAAAGCAAGGTGGAAAACTTGCGGTCTTAGCTGTTGACCCCAGCAGTGAAAAATCTAAAGGTAGTATACTGGGTGATAAAACCAGGATGGAGGAGCTGGCCAATGATCCAAATGCATTTATTAGGCCATCGCCATCGGCAGGTTCTTTAGGAGGAGTTGCACGAAAAACTCGCGAGACAATTATTTTGTGTGAGGCTGCTGGATTTAATGTGGTTTTTATTGAAACAGTTGGAGTTGGACAATCCGAAACAGCTGTTCATTCGATGGTTGACTTTTTTTTACTTTTAATGTTAGCAGGTGCTGGTGATGAGTTACAGGGAATTAAACGTGGAATAATGGAAATGGCAGATGCTATAGCCATTACAAAGGCAGATGGTGAAAATGTGCGTAAAGCAGATCTGGCTAAAATTGAGTATCAAAATGCCCTTCATTTGTTCCCTCCAACCGATTCAGGATGGATACCTAAGGTTTTGACATGTTCATCTCTTAAAAGAGAAGGGATTGATAAGATTTGGGAGACCATTAATAGTTTTATCAATCAATTGAAGGATAGGAATTATTTCGATAAAAAAAGAAAAGGACAGGCTAAATATTGGATGTACGAATCCATAAATGAAGCTCTTAAAAATAATTTTTACAAGGAAGAAGGAATTAAAGATAAGCTGAAGTTATTTGAACAAAATGTTCAAAATGGAGAAATGAATTCTTTTCTGGCCTCCCGAATAATCATTGAAGATTACTTCAATAAAAAATAGAAAATATTTAAATATCTGAAATTCTAATTATGTAGAATTTTTCGTATGTTTATAACCCAAATCAAAACTTAAAATAAATACCATGAAAAAACTTTTTTATAGTCTTATAGCAATCGCATTAATGTTTTCTTGTACAAAACAACCACAATATAAGATAGACGGTACAATCGAAGGATTAAACTCTGGTTCTGCCATTCTTAGTAAAGTTGTTGATAACGATCTAGTTACAGTAGATTCTGTAAGTGTTAAGGATGGCATGTTCGCATTTGAAGGTACTGTTGAACAACCAGAACTTTTTATAGTTTCATTTGCTGATACGTTAGAGGGAATCCAGTTGTTTTTAGAAAATTCTAAGATTAAGATAGTTGCAAAAATTGATAGCATGGGAGGAGCAGAAGTTACAGGTTCCCCATTGACAACTTTATTTAATACTTTCAATACGGAATTATTAAATTATAATATGCAATTTAGAGCTCTTTATAATGAATATATTCAAGCCAACATGAGTGGTGATCCTGCAAGAGTAAAAGAAATTGAAGATGAATATTCGGCTGTTGAAGAACAACAAGTGGCTTATATTGAGAATTTTGTAAAAGAAAACGCTAACTCCGCAATTGCCCCTTACATTACTTTGCGGTATATGTCATATCGTTTGGAAGTTGAAGAATTAGAAGCAATTGTTAACAGTTTTGGACCAGAAGTAGTTGAGTCAAAATATGCAGTAGATTTGAAAGAACGCTTAGAAATAATGAAAAAAGTTTCTGTTGGACAACCATTCGTTGATTTTACACTAAATGATACAACAGGAAATCCATTGCCTCTTTCATCAATTGTTGGTGACAAATATGTATTACTTGATTTCTGGGCAGCATGGTGTAATCCATGTCGTCAGGAGAATCCAAATTTGGTTGCTAACTACGCGTTGTATAAAGACAAAGGATTTGAAATTTTTGGAGTATCATTTGATAAAACTCGTGAAGCATGGGTAAAAGCCATTAAGGATGACGGACTTACCTGGCCACAGGTTTCTGATTTGAAATATTGGGATTCTGCTGCTGGCAAATTATATGCTGTGCGCTCAATACCTCATAATGTATTACTTGATAAAGATGGAATTATCATAGCCAAAAATCTTCGTGGCGAAGATTTAGGCGCTAAGCTTTCAGAATTATTGGACTAATATTCATTAATTATATAAAATGAAGAGTGTAGGTTTTTACTTACACTCTTTTTATTTATTGAAAATTACAATTCATTACAATTTAATTACAACTCATTTCATTTGGTTTTTAATTGCATAGTATTCTTCGGATTATTGTAACATGAAAATAAACCGAATATTCATTTAATTTAAATAACTATGAAAGCACGTTTAGTATTATTATTGAGTTTTATCTTTTTGGCTCCCTGCTTTATTGAAGCGAGAGAAAATGTAGGAGCCAGAAATGATGAGGGTGATAGCAGGGAACATTTTTACAAATCGAAAGATTCATTTTCTTCATACGAGATAGAATACAGAGGTAAAATTACTGTTTCAGACAATGATAAGGATGTCACTGCTATTGAACCTAACGGATATCTTAAGATTACCAAATCCTCTTTTGGAAATAGTAGAACTATTGAAATTGAAAGTGATAAACAAGGAAAATTAACAAAAAAGTTCTACGATGGCAGAAAGGAAATTGCTTTTCAACCCGATGGACAAAGATGGTTAGAAGAAATTTTAATTGATGTAATTCATAAAACGGGAATAGGCGGTAAAGATCGAATCCTTAGAATTTATAACAAGGGTGGTGTAAATGCTGTTTTAGATGAGGTTGAAGATTTCGAAAGAAATAGCGGTTATTCATACTACAAAACAACAAATCATGCTTTATTCTATTTTGAATCAATTGAGTACGACGGATATAATGCAAAGTACCTTTATTATAAAACATTGGTTAACGATATTAAATTAAGTAAAGAAGAAGTAGTAAAAGTTCTTAAAGCAATAAATGAAATTTCTTCAAATAGCACTAAAGGGACATTATTAAGAGAAATTTTAAATAAATATGAATTAGACTCATATTCTATGGAAAAATTTCTGGATGCCGTTGAAACACTAAGTTATAATACTGAGAGAGGAAATACCTTAAGAGCTTTTCTAAAGAAATATCCTTTGGATCATGAAAATTCACGAGAATTTTTTGATGTAATTGGAGGTATGTCCATAAATTCAGAGAAATGTAATGTAATTA
>PKTC01000509.1 GCA_002869305.1 Marinilabiliales bacterium | reverse complement strand
CTGTTCCTCCTCCACTTATTATTATATTCTTCCTACTCATTTTCAACAGCTGGTTCTGAAATTAGTTCTTCATTTTTTTCTATACTGCGGCTAACACTGAGTATAATACCAAATGCCACGCCTGTAAATAATATGGATGAACCACCCATACTTACTAATGGAAGGGTTTGACCCGTAACCGGAAAAAGATTTACAGCCACACCCATATTGATCATAGCCTGAAATACCAGACTTATTGTTAATCCAAATGCCAAAAAAGCCGCAAACGATCGCCTGCTTTTTCTTACAATTACCCCTGCTCTGTACAACAAAAACAGATATAAAAATAAAACTACTAAACCACCAAAGAATCCATATTCCTCAATTATGATGGCATAAATAAAATCCGAATAGGGATGAGGAAGAAAATTTCTTTGTGTACTGTTTCCTGGTCCCTTTCCTGTGATTCCACCTGTTGCTATTGCAATCTTACTTTGTTCTACCTGATAATTATCGCCACTTTCTCCATTCACATAATTTTCAATTCGGTTCTGCCAGGTTCCAATTCGCCCTGTATTTGAACCAGTAATAATTACACCAGCAATAATTAAAGCAACAATTAATGCTCCTACACCACTAATTCCTATTAAGTACTTTAGCTTTACTCTTCCTACAAACATCAATAAAAATGATGTTGCAAATAAAATCAAAGCTGTAGATAAATTGGCAGGCATTATTAAACCACAAATTATTATTACTGGTAAAATCAAAGAAACAAATACACCATTAAAATCATCAATTTTATTTTGCCTTAACGATAATACACGAGCTATATACATAATCAAAGCGAGTTTAGCAAAATCAGATGTTTGAATGGTAAATCCCAGACCGGGCAGTGTTAACCAACGGGATGCCTGATTCAAACTTGTTCCCATAACTAAGGTAATTGCTAAAAGGAAAATTGAAATGTAAAGGAACAACTGCGACAGTCTTGAATAATACTTATACGGTATTAGATGAGTAATATAGATAATACTTAGACCTGCAACCAGTAATACAAAATGCTTAACGATATAATATGCAGTGTTTCCTTCCTGATATTTGTATGCAAGGGTTCCTGTCGAGCTATAAACAGCTAATAATGAGAATATTGAAAGTGTAAAAACAACACCCCAAATAACTCTATCGCCTTTAAAATATTTAGACAGTACCTCCTTTAATCTCATATTCTTATCAGATTTTGATGTTTTATTTTCTTTTCAATTACAAATCTCTTACCGCTTGCTTAAACTGATTGCCTCGATCTTCGTAATTATCGAAAAGATCGAAACTTGCACAAGCCGGCGACAATAAAACAGAATCACCTTTTCTTGCAAGGTAATATGCTGCTTTTACTGCTTCAGAGGCTGATTCAACATCAATTATAGTTTCTACATATTCACCAAAAGCCTTATGAATCTTAGAATTATCTTTCCCAAGACAAATAATTGCTTTAACCTTTTTTTGTACCAGATCATTCAAGATAGAATAATCATTTCCTTTATCAATTCCTCCTGCAATCCATATCAAATCATTTGCTACACTTTCAAGTGCATACCATGTAGAATTAACATTTGTTGCTTTTGAGTCGTTAATAAATTCAATACCGTGGACTTTTAAAACTGGCTCAAGCCTGTGTTCAACTCCATGGAAGTTGCTTAAACTTTCTCGAATATCATCCTTGCGGAGTTTAACCAGTTGCGAGGCAATTCCAGCAGCCATAGAATTATAAATGTTATGTTGCCCTTTTAAGGCTAGATCGTGTATTGACATAGTTAGCTCGTTTGATTTATATTTTATTGTTAGTGTTTCGTTCTCTTTGTAAGCTCCTTCTTCAAAAGTTTGGTTTAATGAAAAAGGAAGTTTAATAGCTTTTATTTTTCGTTTTGCTACTTCTCTTTTGGTTACTTCATCATCTGCACAAAAAATAAAAAAGTCGTTCTCCGTTTGATTTTGTATAATTCTAAATTTTGAATCAACATATCCTTGCATCCCGTCATATCGATCTAAATGATCCGGCGTAATATTCATTAAAACAGCTACATCCGCTTTAAAATCACACATTCCATCTAATTGAAAACTACTTAGTTCAATAACATAGTAATCGAAATTATCTTCAGCTACCTGACGTGCCCAACTTTGACCTACATTTCCTGCTAATCCCACATTTAATCCTGCATTCTTTAGTATGTGATATATTAACATGGTAGTTGTTGTTTTGCCATTACTACCCGTAATACATATTTTAAATGCATTTGTGTAACGTCCAGCATATTCAATTTCCGAAATAACAGGAATTCCCTTCTTTATTGCGGCTTGGACAATTTCTACTTTTTCAGGGATACCAGGACTTTTTATAATCTCATCTGCATTAAGAATTAATTCTCTTGAATGATTTTCCTCTTCCCAGGTAATTCCGTTTTTATCTAATTCTTCTTTGTATTTATCCTTAATCTTGCCAAAATCAGAAACGAAAACATCCTCACCATTTTTCAATGCAAGAATAGCAGATCCTACTCCACTTTCACCAGCTCCTAATATGACAATTCGTTTCCTCATTTTAATTCTTATCTGATTTTTAATGTTACTATTGATATCACTGCTAGAATAATTCCTATGATCATAAATCGCATTACTATTTTAGGCTCTGGATATCCTTTCATCTGATAATGATGATGCAATGGAGACATCTTGAAAATCCTTTTGCCTTCGCCAAATTTCTTCTTGGTATATTTAAAATAGCCCACCTGAAGCACCACTGATAAATTCTCCATTAGAAAGATTCCACAGAGAATAGGAATCAGTAACTCTTTACGAATTATAATTGCAAAAACCGCGATAATTCCCCCAAGTGACAAACTTCCTGTATCGCCCATAAATACCTGTGCAGGGTAAGAATTGTACCATAAAAACCCTATGGTAGCTCCGATAAAAGCACTCATAAACACTACTAATTCTCCGGTTTGTGGGATATACATAATGTTCAGATAATCTGAGTAAATAACATTACCTCCTACATATGCCAAAATCCCTAAGGTTGCACCTATAATGGCCGAAGTTCCTGTAGCCAGGCCATCTAATCCATCGGTTAGATTAGCACCATTTGAGACTGCGGTTACAATAAGAATGACAACAATAACAAAAACGATCCATGCAGCTTTTTGACTATGTTTTCCTAAAAACGAGACTAAATATTCGTAATCAAATTCATTGTTCTTAAAGAATGGTATTGTGGTTTTTGTTGATTTAATATTTGTTGTTAACTGCTGGACGTTCTGATCAGCCATTTTTACTTCATCATTGATTTCGTAATTAGACATATTTTGAGGTGCTGCAACATTTTCACGAACAACAACCTCATCGCTTAAATATAATGTTAGTCCAACGATCAAACCAAGTCCAACTTGCCCAACAATCTTAAACTTACCAGCCAGGCCTTCTTTGTTCTTTTTAAATGTTTTAATGTAATCATCTAGGAATCCTATAAAACCTAACCAAGCTGTAGTGATAAGCATTAGGAACACATAAATGTTTAATATGTCAGCAAATAGTATAGTCGGAAGAATAATTGATCCCAAGATAATAATTCCTCCCATAGTTGGAGTCCCTTTCTTACTCATTTGCCCATCAAGTCCAAGATCCCGAATCTCTTCCCCGATCTGTTTTTTTCTCAAATAATTAATGATGCGCTTGCCAAATATCATTGAAATGATGAGAGAAGTAATTACAGTCATTGCAGAGCGAAATGAAATGTATTGAAACATTCCAGCTCCCGGAAAATCAAATTGATCTAAATATGCAAATAAGTAATAAAGCATAATTTACTAATTATATAGTTCGTTAAATATTCTTTGTATTACTTCCCGATCATCAAAGTGATGCTTAATTCCATTTATTTCCTGGTAGGTTTCATGCCCTTTACCAGCTACCAAAATAATATCACCTTTCTTTGCTAAGAGACAGGCTGTTCTTATTCCTTCTTCCCGATTCACAATAGATAAAACTTTCTTTTTATTTTCTATTTCAACACCTTTTTTCATTTCTTCGATGATAACATTTGGATTTTCTGTCCTTGGATTGTCTGAAGTTAAAATGAGCTTATCGCTAAATTGAGCTGCTATCTTTGCCATATCAGGCCTTTTGGTTTTATCTCTGTCACCTCCTGCTCCAACTACCGTAATTAATTCTTGATCATCATTTCTTATTTCATTTATTGCATTCAATACATTGTGCAAAGCATCAGGAGTATGAGCATAATCAACAATTGCAGTTATTCCGTTTTGAGATCGCAGGGTTTCAAAACGCCCTTCAACGGGTTTCATTTCACTTATAGCAGTAAGAATTTCATTTTTATCAAACCCCAGCATTACAGCACATGAATAAACCAACAATAAATTATATGCATTGAACTTTCCGACAAAATAGGTCCACACATCTATATTGTTAATATTCAACATAGATCCTTCGAAATGACTCTCGATTATTTTAGCTTTAAAATCAGCACCGGATCTAATTGCATAAGATTTAACTTCTGCTTTAGTATTTTGAACCATTACATTCCCGTTCTTATCATCTGTATTAATGAGGGCAAAGCTCTGTGGGTCTAAATCATCAAAAAGTTTCTTTTTGGCTTTAATATATTCAGCAAAAGTCTTATGATAATCTAAATGATCGTGTGTTATGTTAGTAAATAAAGCCCCGGAAAATTCTAAACCGGCTATTCTTTCCTGATGTATTGCATGCGAACTTACCTCCATAAAGCAATATTCGCATCCAGCATTAACCATCTGTTTCATGAGTTTATTCATTTGCACAGCATCAGGTGTTGTGTGGGTAGCCTCTATTATTTGATCGTCGATATAATTTCTAACTGTAGAGAGTAATCCTACTTTATAGCCTAATTTTCGTATCAGATTGTAAAGAAGTGTAACCGTAGTTGTCTTTCCATTGGTTCCGGTAACGCCAATCAACTTTAAGCTTTTCGAAGGATCATTGTAAAATGAAGAAGACAATTTGCCTAAGGCTACAGAAGAATTCTCCACCTGAATAATGACAGCATTCTCTTTTGCTTTTTTAGGTAAAGTTTCGCACACCACTGCTTTTGCGCCCTTTTTAATTGCCATCTCGATGTATTCATGCCCATCAGTTTTAGTTCCTTTAACTGCAACGAATAAGCTGCCATTTATTACCTCGCGAGAATCAAAAACAATTGCGGCAACAGGCAATTCGGTATTTCCAATTACTTGAATTGTTTGAACAGTTTTTAATATGTCGCTTAATACTTTCATTTAATTGAATGACATTTCAAGTACAACTAAATCTCCTTTTGAAATTCTGGTTCCAGGAGCAATTGATTGATTTTGAATTGTTCCTCTTCCCACTAATTCTGTGCTTAATCCCATATTTTCGAGAATAAATACAGCATCCTTAACACCCATACCTTTAACATTTGGCATTAAATTCTGAGTTATGGTTCTGTTGCTAAGTTTTACACAGGAATCTAACTTTGTCGTTAGCACCCAATCAGAACTTACTTCGTCATCATTTACACTGATACCTAAATCAGTAAGTGCAAATTTTAATTCTTCTTTATAACTGTTTTTTGTGTAT